>NZ_RZSJ01000244.1:0-8415 GCF_003998025.1 Mesorhizobium sp. M8A.F.Ca.ET.021.01.1.1 | reverse complement strand
GGTGGATGGTTCCGGAGGCCCCGGACATGGCCGTTCGGCGGCGCAAAAAACCCCGCCGGCGAGCCGGCGGGGCATTGAGTGGAGGGTCTTGTCATCGCCCGCGAGGCGATCGCGCAGCAACGAGGACGGCCGCCGGAAAGTTTCAGCGTTCCATGCCTGTTTTTGCAGCCATGGTTGCATTGGCCTCGGCCGGCTCCGGCCCGGCAGCCCCGGCCCAGCGGGAGGTCTGCCGTCCAATCCTCTACGGCGCAGCGTCGCTTCCGCGCGGCTGCGCCAGTGACCGGGCCGCATCCGCCCCGGCCGCCAGGATGCGATCCGACAACTCCGCGCCCTCCACCGCGCGGGCTAGTTGAAGCGCGCCGATGAGCGTCGCGAAGATGCCGAATGCCACAGCCTCCGGATCGCTTGCATGCGGCGGGAGAGCGGCCGACACCTGCCGCACCAAAGTCATCAGGCGTTCGGTGTAGAGCTGTCGCGTTTCCGGCTGCTCCCGCGCGATTTCCGGCAACAGGGCGGCGGAAGCGCAACCCATGCCCGGACTGTCGCGGTGCTGCGCCGACAGATAGGCATCTATGGCCGTCGCCAGGCCGCCGGAGGCCAACACCCCGGCGATCTGGCCTGACTGGCCCTCCAGCGCCGCCGCCACGCATTCGCGAACAAGTGCCGCCTTGGAGGGAAAGTGAGGATAGAAGGCGCCGTTGGTCAGTCCGGCGTCGCTCATGATGCTTGCCAGTCCGGAGGCGGCGATGCCGTCGCTCCGGAACCGTTGCGTGGCGACCTCCATGATCCGGCCGCGCGATGCGTCCTTCCGGCCCTTTTCGTAACGCATGTCTTTCCTTTCCATGCTCTATTGCATTATGACCATAATCTGATATTACGAACATAATTCAATCGACGGAAGAAAGCTAGCCCCGACGGGTTCTGGAGCATCAAAATGAAAACGCATTCCGGCAAGACCGCAATCGCGAGAGAGCCAGTACGATGAAAGCCTTTGTCGTCGACAAATATCAGAAGAAGGGCGCGCTGCGGCTCGCCGACATGCCGGAACCCGAACTGCGGGACAATGATGTGCTGGTCGAGGTCCACGCCGCCGGCGTGAACCTTCTGGATTCCAAGCTCCGGGACGGGGAGTTCAAACTCATAGTGCCTTATCGGCCGCCCTTCATCCTGGGCCACGACGTGGCCGGCATCGTCGTGCGGGCCGGATCGAAGGTCCGCAAGTTCAAAGCCGGCGACGAAGTCTATGCACGGCCGCGCGACGGCCGGATCGGGACATTCGCCGAACTCATCGCCTTGGATGAGGCCGACGTGGCCCTGAAGCCAAAAAACCTCAGCATGGAGGAGGCGGCCTCCATTCCGCTGGTCGGCCTGACCGCCTGGCAGGTGCTGGTCGAAAGGGCACGGCTGAGGAAAGGCCAAAAGGTCTTCATCCAGGCTGGCTCCGGCGGGGTTGGCACGTTTGCCATCCAACTGGCGAAGCACCTCGGCGCGACGGTTGCCACAACGGCGGGCGTGGCGAGCACGGACCTGGTGAAAAGGCTCGGCGCCGATGTCGTCGTCGACTACCGGAAGGACGATTTCGAGAAGGTCCTGCAGGGCTATGACGTCGTCGTGAACAGCCAGGATGCCAAGACGCTCGAGAAATCGCTGCGCGTGCTGAAGCCGGGCGGGAAGCTGATTTCCATCTCCGGTCCGCCGGATCCCGGGTTCGCCAGGAAGCAAGGCCTGAACATAGTGCTGAAGCTGGTGGTGTGGTTGCTCAGCCTCGGCATACGCCGCAGGGCCAAATGCGCCGGTGTCGACTATTCCTTCCTGTTCATGTGGGCGCAGGGCGACCAGCTGAGCCGGATCACGTCGCTCATCGAAACCGGCATCATACGCCCGGTCATGGACCGGACCTTTGCGTTCGAACAGACCAACGAGGCCTTGGCCTATGTCGAAACGGGACGTGCCAAGGGCAAGGTGGTCGTGAAGGTCCGGTAGGACGGCCGGGAGCCGCACGACCCAATTCGCTGCGATGCCCGGTTCGCTAGAGCGCCGGCCCGGTCTCGATCTCCTGGAGGTAGAACGCCTTGCTCGGCTGCAGGTGGTCGACGCAGAGCTGCGCCAAGACCCAATTGTCGCTGCGTTTCAGCGCCTCGATCATCATCAGATGGTGCTGGCGCGAGATGTCGAGCTTGTCCCGGTCGGCCAGGGAATTCGCCCGCACCGGCAGGCTGAGGCGCATATAGTGCTCGATCGACGACACCAGATAGGCATTGCCGCAGGCCGAGAACATGGTGAGATGGAAACGGTCATTGGCCTCGTGGATGCCCCTGAGGTAGCCGGCGTCGACATGGCCGCTGTAGACGTGGTGGATCTCGGTCAATTCCGCGATCAGCGCGTCGCTCGCCGGCAGGCGGATCATCAGCGCGGCATGGCGCTGCAGCATCTCGCGTACCTCGTAGATCTGGCGGACCTCCTCGGGCGCGAGCCGGCGCACCATGGCGCCCTTGTTGCGCTCGCGCGTGGCGACGCCGAGCCTTTCCAGCTGGTAGAGGGCCTGGCGGATGGTGTGGCGCGAGACCGGGAAGCGGGCAAGCAGCACGTCCTCGACCAGGCGCGTGCCGGGCGCGAGCCGGCCGAAGATGATGTCTTCCTCCAGCGCGTGCACGATATCGGCTTCCTTGCCGCCATAGTCGACCGTGTTGAGCATCGCGACTCTCTCGTTGGCCCGGCCAAATCATCATTGGCCGCGACCACTCTAGCCTTCGCGCGCGAGGCTGGCCACAAGCGGGTCGAGGCGCGGGTCGTCGAGGCTGACGACGCCGGACATCCGCATCGCCTGCCGCAGGCTGATCCTGCCGACTTGCTGGCGCATGATGACCGGCAGACAGGCCGGCCCCGCTCCGGTCAGGACGAAGGCCTGGCCGACCAGGACCGGCTCGGAGAAGGGCGCCCATTGCACGGCCACAATCGACGGCTCGCCGGTCTGGCGGCGGTTGATGGCGGCGAAATAGATCCAGTTCAGGCGTGAGATCGCCACGCCATAGTGCCAGCCGGGCGCGCGTGCGCCGCCCTGGCGATTGCCCTCGGCCCACCGGGTCACACGCCGGAACGTCACCAGCTCCGCCTGGCGCCGCACGAAGGTGACCGACCGCATCAACAGATCCGGGCGGCCGGGAACCGCGAAGTAGGTGCCGCCGGCGATGGCGGGGCAGGGGCCGCGCACCATGTTGGCGTAAAGCGTTTCATGTATCGGCGACAGACTGACAAATCGCTGCGCCTCGGCTTCCGGCGCGCGGTACAATTCATCCTCGTCGATGCGGAAATAATCGCAGATCAGCCTCGCCGTGGCCCTGTTGGGCAAGCTCTTGCCTTGCAGGTAGCGCTCGAACTGCGAGCGGTTCATGTTCAATCCGCGGCAGACGGCGCTCACCGACGCGTGGCCGCTGACCAGCCGTTTGAGATTCGTGGCAAGATTCCTGCGAATTGGCACGACACCGTCCCCCCGAAGACGTCCGGACCATTATTCAAGCAATTGCTGATATTGCGCCAATCTCGCACAACATCGCTCGGGCGCGAAAGGGGACCTTCGGCCAATGTCGCTGCAAAAATCGCTGCTTGCGGGCCGACATGGAAAGGCCCGCCACCGACGCGACTCGTGACGGGCCTTCTGGAGTACGCCGGGCTTCTTACCGCCCGGCCATTTGCAAAACCTGCCGGCGGCGCGATCGTTCCATCACAACAGGAGGCCCGGCAACTCAGCCTGGCAACTCAGCCTGGCAACTCAGGGGAAACGGCTCTCGGGCCTTGCGGATCGTCGAAGTCGTCTCGCGCCAGGACGCGAGACCTCGCATATCCCTCAGGTTTCAGGCCTTCGATTCAGATACAAATCGAGGTGCAGATACCCGCGGTAACCGCCGACAGTTTCTCGCGCTTCAAGAGCGTCGGCTTGGCGTAGGTTTTCTTCATGGCCCTATCCCCTCGATTCAAGCGGCCTTGCACGGTGAAAGACAGGAAACCGCGGTGACCGTGGACAGTTTCTGGCGCTTCAGAAGTGTCGGCTTGGCATAGCTTTTCTTCATTTTCGCTTCCCTTTGCCTAGGCTTGCCCGTTGGATCTGACGCGAAGGAAGGGCGAAGTCAAAACGTTTCACCTCCAGGGAGCATGCATCGTCGATGTTTTAGCTCTTGCTGATGCCAAAATCACGCATAACAGACGCGAAGCCGACAATCCCAGCGATTATCTCGTGCCTGGCCGTCGCGTCCCGGCATGGGGATACGGCCGGGCCTAGTTCCTGTCGGACGGCTTCGAGCGCATCCTCGACACCGTCTCGCGCTCGGCGCGTTTGGAGCGCAGCGGCGGCAGGCCGCGGTCGATCAGGTCCATGTCTTCCAGCACCATGTCGCCCATGCGCTTGAAGGCGATGTCGAGGGCGCCGGCACGGTGGGCGGAGCGCAGGAAGCCAGGGAGCGTGCGCACCGGATGGTCGCCCGCCAGCGGCTCTTCGGGAAAGACGTCGCTGGCGGCAAGGATGTGGCCGCTCTTCACCGCAGCCATCAAGGCGGGGAAATCGACGACGCCGGCACGGCTGAGCAGGATGAAGGCGGCGCCCTTGCGCATCCTGGCGAAAGCATCGGCGCCGAGAAATCCCTGGTTTTCGGAGGTCACCGAGGCAACGACGAAGACGAAGTCGCTTTGCGACAGCACCTCGTCCAGCGCAGCCGGCTCGACGCCATTTTCCCTCAGGATCGATGGCGGCAGCCAGGGGTCGAACACCTTGGTGCGGGTGCGGAAGCCCGACAGCAGGCGGTTGAGCGCGCGGCCGAGGTCGCCGAAGCCGATGATGCCGACATCGGCGCCCGAAAGCAGCCGCGCGGTCCGGTTGCCGTCGCCGCCCCACAGCTCCTGCCCCTGGCGGAAAGCGAGGTCGGCGTCGACGATGCCGCGGGCAAGGTTGAGCGCCATGGCCAGGCCCAGCTCCGCCACCGGCTCGGCGAAAACCAGGCCCGTCGTGACGACATGGATGCCGCGCGAAAACAGCGTTTCATAGGGCATGTTGTCGAGGAGATTGCTCTCGACGTTGAAGACACAGCGCAGCGCCCGCATCGCTTCAAGCGTCTGCGGCGAGATCGGCGGCTGGCCGACGATGTAGCGGGCCTCGGCCAGCACCCCGGCCGGCAGTCGCGCCACGCCGTCCGGCGTCGTCTCGACGATGCGGTAATGCGCCCTGAGCCGCGCCAGCTGCGGCGGCGTGAAGATCAGCTCGAGCGTGCGCGGCTCGGGCGCGCTGATGACCAGCGGCAAGGCGATGTCTGACATGGCAAGATCCTCCCGAAGCGGCTTGTGGCGCTTTCTCGGTCCTAAATCTATCCCGGACCAGCGGATTTAAAAGCACGGCAGACCGATTTACTCGGTGCAGGAACGTTTCGCTCAAAATCGCGACAGCCGTCCTGACGCAATTGACATTCGCGGCGAAGCCGGTCTTCTCTGCGCTATTCAACAAAGGGGCAATAGCAAATGAAGAAATATGAGAAGCCAACCTGGCAAAAGCGTGAACGGCTTTCGGCCGTCACCGCGGTCGCTGGACCTTCAAATTTGCCGCCGCCGCAATGACTGGAACCGCCGGGCGAGCCTGAAGGCATTCGCCTGCCGAAACAAAGGCGCGATCGGTCGATCGCGCCTTTTGCTTTTGCGGCAAGAACACGCCGTCACCCGCGCCGCTTTGGCGGTGCGGGCTTCTGTTGCTCGCCGCTTGGCTCGGCGGACAGCCGCTGCTTGCGAAGGCGGGCGGTCTTTGCGTCGCGGGCCTGCCGCTCGGCGTCGAGGATGATCCGCGACTCGCGATCCGCTCTCTCAAGCTTTTGCTTGTCTACCAATCGGGCCACTTCGCTCTCCGGCGGCATGTCACATTCCCTGAAACCAACCGTGTGCGGCAAGGTTCCGCCGGATGCCGGCCGCGAGCGATCGCGTCAGGATTTTGCCTGGCCTGACCGCTCGGCGCGATGACCGGCCTGCCAGCGGGTCAGTTCGCGCTCCGCCTCGGATATGGTCACGCTCATCAAGCCGTCGAATTCGGCCATGGCTTCCATGTGCCCATGATCAATGATGGATTTGCGAAGAATGCGCATCGCCAGAATAGCATCCTGCAACGCGCGGTCGATATTCTTGACCATGACAGGATCTCCTGCGGGCATAACCTGTCGGCGCGCCGCTGGTTCCGACTGAACGGCGTTGGATCTGCTTTTTTCAGCGCTATGTCGTTGTGCTGGAGAAGCGCTCCGGCGCTTTCCTTCTGCTTCCTCCTCTCGCGGGGAGGGAGGACGGAAGAGGCGCTGTCCCCCGGATAGCACCAGGGAAGTGCCTTCGATGGCGATGAAGGGTGGGAAGCCCCTCAGGCCAGCCCCGGCTCGCGCCGCAATCCCAAATGGCGCACCTTGCGGCCAATGATCATCAGCCGGCGTGCCGTGTTGTTGCGCAGGCGCCGCGCGCGCCATTCCAGGCCGGGTTCGGTGGTGATATGCTTGGCGTAGACGCTCACACGCATGCCGGTCTCGTCGGAGGCCACCTTGACCGGGTCGTCATAGAAGGTGGCGATCTTGTCGGCCGCCATGCCTGGTGTTTCGAGCCAGGCGGGGATGTGGACTGAGGAGAGGCGCTCGACGTCGACCATGACCCGCCCGATGCCGACGCCGGGTGTCGGGCATGTCGTACAGAACGCGTCGCCAATGAAGACGACCCCATCGCGGCGATGGCCCTGCGTCGTGGTCAGATTGACCTGCCGGACCTCGACGGGACTCGCGACAGCGAAGTTGCCGCATTGCGCCGATATTTCGGGCATCAACTCGCAAAGCATCTTCTGCGGATCGGACCGGAAATCCCTCGTCCATTGGTCGGCCACGGTGTGATAGACGAACATGTTGGCCCGCATCTTGTCGCCGAGCGGAAAAACGGTGAGATAGGCAACGCGGTCCGCCGCCCGCTTGCCGTAGCAGGTGACGGCCGGGAAGGCGCATTCGTCCCGCGGAATGGCGAGGTCGAAGCCCATCGAGAGCGAATGCGCCTTCGACAGCTCGACGCGCTCGACGCCGATGGCGCGCCGCACCGCTTCGCTGTAACCGGTGGCCACCACCAGCAGGCGGGAATTGATGACCCTGCCGTCGGCCAGCACCAGGCGCTGCCGGTCCGGCCCGGTCGAGACCTCGGCGACCTTGCCGACCGTGATCGGCACTTCGCGCGGCAGCGCGTCGCGCAGGCCGTTGATCATCGAGCCGTAGGAAAATGTGTATTCCCACTTCTGCTCGCGGGCGAACAGCTGGCCCAGGCGAAAGACGTGGACGTCGGTCACCGAGGTGACGTGGCGCATGACCGTCTCTTCGAGATCGAGCCTCGCGAAGAGCCGCATCTGATCCATGCCGATCTTCTCGGCCCTGAACTCGTCGTGATGGACGCGGTGCGGGTCGATCAGCGCTACCTTGCGCCCGGACTTTCCCAGAACCATTGCCAGGGTCGTGCCCGCCATTCCGGCGCCAACGATCGCCACGTCGACTTCGGCCGGGACAGCCTCGACGGTGGTCATCTCGCTGCCCTTCATGCTCGTCATCTTCTGTCTCCACAATCTGTGGTGGAATATATCTTCCGGACCCTGATCAACCTCAAGCAACCAGCGCGGGTGGCTGGTAGCAACAAACGTTTAGGTTAACTACGGCCGCCTCTTCTGTTTCCAGCGCGGCGCGATCGCCGAGCCATCGATGAATTCCAGGCCGCCCGCCTCGTTGAGCGTGTGCAGCTTGCGTCCACTCCATAGCGCGCCAGGAGTTAAGATGGTCTCGACAAGCTGGTCCATGCCGTTCAAATCAAGGTGAGTGACGCGTGCGATGCCAAGGGCGCCGCCGTAGCTCCTGCGGCAGTCCTGCACCGGGCGCAGCAACTGGCCATCGCGTTCCACCATGCGTCCGGCCGGCCGCGCCGAGGCGATGTCGATCAGCACCGGATTTTTGGGATGCGGCGTCCAGGGACCGCGAAAGTCCGGCGCCGACCACAGATGCAGTTCATCGGAGAACGCGCCGCCACCGTCCCTCGCGGTGCCTTCACCGTCCCGGACGGTGGCGAACAGCCACCACGAGCCGCCATGCTCGACCAGGGTGGCGTCGCTGGCGACGATATCGGACAGCAGCGTCGCCTCCTTCACCCATCCACCGGGGAAGGCGGTGGCGCGGTAGAGATCGACCGTGCGGTTGGCGCAGCTTTCGGGCACCATCCAGACCTCGCCGTTACGCTCGAAGACGAAGGGGTAGGACAGGTGGTAGGGCAGGTCGAGCACCGGCTCCGGGCGGCCGATCGGCCCCGACGGGCCGAACGGCACCGCCGAGATGATGGCGCGGCCCAGACGGTGGATATAATCCTCGACGAACAGGGTCACCTGTCCCCGGT
>NZ_RZSJ01000243.1:0-8427 GCF_003998025.1 Mesorhizobium sp. M8A.F.Ca.ET.021.01.1.1 | reverse complement strand
ACCCGTGACCGAAGATGCCATATCGGGTCTTCAGACCCGTGCCGCCGGGGACGAAAAGGTGCTTCTGGTCGGTGGCGACATATGGCTTGTGTTTTCGCGCGAGAAGCCAAGCTCGCGCCTGCTTGCGGCCGCCAATCACAGGCGCCTCGGCATTGGCACCTCGCGCAACTGGAATACTGTGCGCAAGCTGGCCGAGATGGTTAGGCAGTAGGCAGTAGGCAGTAGTTCCCTAGGCCCTACCGCCCACTGCCTAAGGCCTGCTTCAAGCCTTCGCTGTCTTGGCGCCTGCGCCCACGGCCGCGGTGCGCAGCACGTAGTAGATGACGCCGGCGATCGCCACGCCGAAGAACCAGCCATAGACGCCCCACCAGGACGGCAGCCAGTTGGTGAAGTTCGGCAGGATCGAGGAGAAGACGGCGCCGATCCCGGCGGCGATGAAGGCATTGACGTGCCAGCCGCCCTGGAAGCGGAATTCGCCGTCCTCGCGGTAGAGTGCCTCGACGTCGACCTCGCCCTTCCGGATCAGGTAGTAATCGACCATCATGACGCCGAAGATCGGTCCCATCGTCGCGCCGATGATGTTGACGAAGGAGGCGGCGCTGCCTTCCCACGGCGCGAAGGGATAGAGTACGAGCGCAATCAGCGCGGCGATGTAGCCACCCTTCTTGAAGTCGATCTGACGCGGGAAGACGTTGGAGAAGTCGAACGCGGGTGAGACGAAGTTGGCCACCACGTTGATACCCAAGGTCGCCACCGCGAAGGTCAAGGCCGCAAGGGCAGCCAGGAACCAGCTGTCGAACTTGGCCGAGATCTGGTCGGGATGCAGCAGCACTTCATGATAGACGTCGTAGGCGGCGATGGTGGTGACGCCGGCGACCAGCGAGAACAGGATGAGGTTGACCGGCAGGCCCCAGATATTGCCCTTGCGCAGCGCTGCCTGATCGGGGGCATAGCGGGCGAAATCGCAGAAATTGAGATAGAGCGCCGAAAAATACGTCACCCAGATCGCGGCCACCGCGAACAGCGACGTCCACGAGCCCGGCGTTCCAGGCACGCCGGCATCCCTGGTCTTCTCCAGAAGCACGTCCATCGGTATGTCGCTGGTGAAGGCGAAGGTTCCGGATTTGACGCAGAGATAAATGGCCAGGAGCAGCATCATCACCCAGACTGCGGGTCCTGCCCAATCCTGGAAGCGGCGCACCGTTTCCATGCCTTTCTGGATAATCAGCAGTTGCAGGGCCCATATGATCACGAAGCAGATCACCTCCAGGCCGGAATGGCCGAGGAAATGGGTGTTGGCGTTGAAATCGGCGAACCATTGCGAGCGGATGAGCAATGCGACGATGGCGCCGGAGGCGGCGGCGGTCTGCGCGCCGTACCAGAAGCAGGCGACGATGGCGCGCACCAGTGCCGGAATGTTGGCGCCCCAGATGCCGAAGGAGGCTCGGGCCAGCACGGGGTAGGGCACACCGGTCTTCACACCGGCATAGCCGACCATGTTCATCAATGCGTAGATGATCAGCGAGCCGATGCCGATGGCGATGATGAAATTGACGAAGCCGCCGCAGAACAGAAACAGGCTGGCGGCGAGATAGTAGCCCCACAGGCTATGGACGTCCGATGTCCAGACATTGAAGATCGAGAACGGTCCCCAGTTTCGAACCTTGGCGGGAGCGAGGTCTTCATTATACAGGTCAGGCGATGCGCCTTGTATCGTCATTGCAATATCCCCTTCTTGCAGCACGCGCCCTCACGCGTTGACCGCAGAGGTTACGCCTGACGCAGGGGAACCGACAAGCAACCGATTTGCCGGCTTTGGCCTTAAAGATATTCAATGCGAACCGCGATTATCGACAGACGGTAATGGTGAGCCGCTTTGGAAAAGCGCCCGTCTGTCGATTCGAATTTTCGATCCACCGCGTCAGGCTGGATGAATCCGCCCTGCCAACTTCTGCCGGCAAGAGCGGCAGCCTAGGCGACGGCCATCACCCGCTTGTGGTCCTCGACTTCGGAAAGCAGCCAGTCCTGAAACATGCCGGTACCCGGCTTGTTGCCGATACTGCGGCGCTGATGCAGGTAGATGCCGGCCGGATAGGTATGGCGGGCGCTGAATGGGGCGACCAGCTTGCCTTGCTGAAGCAAATCCTGCGCCATCATCGTGTCGGCAAGCGCTATTCCAGCGCCATTGATGGCCTCGCGCATGATCAGCGTGCAGTCATCCAGCGTCGTGCTGGATTTCGGCGTGGTGTCCAAAACGCCTTCCTGCTCCAGCCAGCGCTTCCATCGCATGGTCTCGCATTCGTGGATCAGGTGGTGATTGACCAGATCGGCGGGCGACAGTAGCGGCATCGGCCCTTCAAGCAACGAGGGTGCACAGACCGGCGTCAGAACCAGCGGGATCAGCAGCGTCAGCGCCGGGCCGGCCTTGTAGACGAACTCGTCGACAATGGCCAAATCGAAATTGGCCCGCTTGCCCGATGTCGAGATCTCCAGATCCACGGTCGGATGCTGCCGGCGAAAATTCGGCAACCGGTCGGCCAGCCAAAGGTTCAGGACAGCCGGCACGCACAGGACCCGGACACGCTGGGTCCTGCCGTGACTCGGGCCGTCAACGAGACTGACATCGTCGGTGGCGCGCCAGATGGCCTCGAACGCCTCGGAGAGGCTGCGCGCATAGTATGAACCCCGGATGGTCGGCGTTATCTGGCGAAAGCCGCGCTCGAACAGGTCCTGACCGAGATTGCGTTCGAGTGCTCGGATGTGGCGGCTGATCGCCGAGGGCGTCAAATGCAGCTCCTCCGCCGCATCCTTGATGCTGCCGAGACGTGCTGCGGCCTCGAAAGCGCGCATGCCGTTGAGTGAGGGTAGGGCCATTGGCCGATCATGAATTGTCAGTTGAGTTTTTGTCAATCGACATGGACAAAATTGGCGTTTGATCGCTCGGCCCGTTCAGGGATACCCAAGAGCAAGAGCAACTAAGTCGTCTTACGAAAACGGCTATTCGGGAACTTCGGCACCATTCCACCAACGGCGGCGACCGGTTTGACCGGCTTCCACCGGTGGCGGGCGAAGCATTGCACGAGCTGCAAGCGACGCCTCGGCCAAAGCCCCCGCAATGAGGAGAACGCCCGCCTATGCCTCAATCGCCAGTGCCGGTCTTTGAAACGGCGGACGAGATTTCCGCGGAAACCTCCGTCGTCGTGATCTTGCAGACTGCCCAGACGGGTTTTGGCCCTCGGGCAGCGGCACTGGACACGGAAATGAGCGGGATACTCTCCCGAGCCTGTTCCGATGCAGCCGTACTGGCTGAATCCGGCACTTGCATCGATGTCATCGCCCCTAAAGCGGTATCGGCCCGGCGCGTGATTGTCCTTGCCCTGGGCAAGGCCGAGGCCGTCACCGCGCTCTCCTTGACGCGTGCTGGCGGCCTCTTGGCCGCGCATCTGGAAGGTAAAGGGGAATGCGCGGCTACCCTGGTCCTGGATCCCATTGCAGGCATAGGTCTGACGGGAGCGGAAATCCTGGCAAGGGTCGCGCTTGGCATGCGGCTGCGGCGCTATCGTTTCGACATGCGCAACCGGCGCGCGGGAGCGGGGGCCGATCGGACCCTGCGGGTACAACTGGTCGGGGCCGGCGGTCCGGCGCTGAATTCGGCGCTGGCGCGGATCAATGCGATCGCGGATGGCGTCGAATATGCGCGTACTCTGGTCAACCTGCCGCCGAACCATCTCCATCCCGACAATTTCCACGATCATCTGGAGCCGTTGCGCGAAGCTGGCATCGACGTCGAGATACTCGATACGGCAAGGCTCGGGGAACTCGGCATGAACGCGATCCTGGCTGTGGGATCAGGCTCGGTGCGCCCCCCGCGCGTCGCGGTCCTGCGCTATCGCGGCAAGGGTGCCCCCGCTCAGCCGCTGGCCTTCGTCGGCAAGGGTGTCTGTTTTGACTCCGGCGGCCTCTGCATCAAGCGCGGCGAGCAGATGTTCGATATGAAGGCCGACATGGGCGGCGCGGCCGCCGTGGTCGGCCTGCTGATCGCGCTCGCCCGGCAAGGCAGTCCGGTGCACGTGGTCGGCGTGCTCGGCATCGCCGAGAATATGCCGTCGGGCACCGCGCTGAAGCCGCGCGACATCATCACGACAGCGTCCGGTCAGACCGTGGAAGTGTTCGACACGGATGCGGAAGGACGCCTGATCCTGGCCGACTGCCTCTACTATGCCGCCTCGCGCTTCAACCCGTCGGTGATCGTCGACCTCGCCACTTTGACCTATTCGGTGATGCGCGGTCTCGGATCGGTATTCGCCGGCCTCTTCAGCACCGACGACGCCATCGCCTCGCGGATGATCGCGGCCGGAGAAGCGGTCGGCGAGCGGTTTTGGCAGCTGCCACTCGACCGGGCTTACGACGAGGGGCTGCAATCGCCGTTTGCGGACCTGCGGCATCACGCCAAGGACATGGAAGACGGTGACGCTCCCTACGCCGCGGCGTTCCTGCGTCACTTCACCGAGGATCGGCCCTGGGTGCATCTCGACATTGCCGGCAAGGAACTGGCCGATGCGGATCGCCCCCTTGGCAGGCAAGGCGCCACGGCATTCGGCGTGCAGATGCTGGAAGAATGGGTTCAGGCCAGCCGGGTCACGAACTAGGACAAAGCAACATGTCTTCAATCACGCATGGAGCGGGGATGTCATCGGAAATCGCCACCAGGGAAGGGCGGGCCGGCTTTGGCGACTGCGAAACCTGGTATCGGGTCAGCGGCGAACTCGACGCCGACAAGGCTCCGGTCGTCATTCTGCATGGCGGGCCAGGTGCCGCCCACAACTACGTCGATGCGTACAAGCTTCTTGCCCGAACGGGCCGTGCCGTCATCCACTACGACCAATTGGGCTGTGGCAATTCCACCTTGCTGCCTGACAGAGGCGCCGATTTCTGGACGCCCAGGCTGTTCATCGATGAACTTGAAAACCTCGTCGACCAACTCGGCATCCGCGGCGGCTTCCACGTGCTCGGACAGAGCTGGGGCGGCATGTTGGGCGCTGAATATGGGGTGACGCGGCCAAAGGGTCTGAAGTCGCTGACCATCGCCAACTCACCGGCTTCCATGAAGCTGTGGGTGAAAGAGGCCAACCGGTTGCGCGCCGCCCTGCCGAGCGATGTGCAGGAGACACTGGCAAGGCACGAACAGGCCGGCACGACGGACGATCCGGCCTATCAAGAGGCGACGATGGTGTTCTACGAGCGGCATGTCTGCCGGGTCGTTCCGTTCCCGCCCGAGGTGACGGAAACCTTCGCCCAAGTCGCACGCAATCCGACCGTCTATCATCTCATGAATGGTCCGAACGAATTCCACGTCATCGGAACGCTGAAGAGCTGGAACATCATCGACCGATTGCCCGCTATCGATGTTCCCACGCTGATCATCTCCGGCCGTTACGACGAAGCCACGCCCGCAACCGTCCAGCCCTTCAAGGACGGCATCAAAGGATCGCGCTGGCAGGTATTCGAGCATTCCAGCCATATGCCGCATGTCGAAGAGCAGGATCTATGCATGCGGGTGGTGGGAGACTTCCTGGACGACAACGACAACTGAGAAAAGGGGAACTACGACATGAAGAAACTGCTTCTCGCGGCATCGGCCGCGGCATTGCTGGCCGGCATGTGGCTGGCTCCGGCGCAGGCCGAGTACCTCAAGGAACATCGCGGCGGCACCATTCGCCTGCTGGCGCGCTCGGCGGCCGGAACGCTCGATCCGCACATCAATTACACCGACCAGGGCTGGCAAATGTATCAGCCGATCTATGACGGGCTGGTCGCCTTCCGCAAGGCCGAGGGCATGGACGGCTTCACCATCGTCCCCGATCTCGCCGAGGCGCTGCCGCAGGTCAGCAATGACGGCAAGACGTTTACCTTCAAACTGCGCAAGGGCATCAAGTTCTCCGACGGCAAGGATCTCGGTGTGAAGGACGTCGTTGCTTCCTTCCAGCGCATCTTCAAGGTCTCCGGACCGACGTCCGGAACCTTCTATGCTGGCATCGTCGGTGCCGACAAATGCCTTGCCGACACCAAGAGCTGCACGCTGGAAGGCGGCGTTGTCGGCGACGAGGCGGCCGGCACGATCACCGTCAACCTGACCAAGCCGGACGCCGAGATTCTCTACAAGCTTGCCTTGCCGCACGCCGTCGTCCTGCCGGCGGAGACGCCCGCGGAAGACATGGGTTCCAAGCCTATCCCCAGCACCGGCGCCTATATGATCTCCGCCTTCGATCCCAACAAAGGGATGACGGTGACCCGCAACCCCAACTTCAAACAGTGGAGCGAGGAAGCCCAGCCCGACGGCTACCCCGACGTCGTCCAATATGATTTCGGCCTCTCCGAGGAAGCCGCCGTCACCGCGATCCAGAATGGGGAAGCCGACTGGATGTTCGACGCGCTGCCGAGCGACCGCCTTGGCGAACTCGGCACCAAGGCCATGGACCAGTTGCACATCTCGCCGCTTTCGGCGTGGTGGTATGCGCCGCTCAACAATCGTCTGGCGCCGTTCGACAACGAAAAGGCGCGTCAGGCCGTTGCCTATGCGATCGACCGCAACACGCTGGTCAAGCTGTTCGGCGGCAAGGTGCTCGCCTCGCCGGTATGCCAGGTTCTGCCTCCGGATTTCCCTGGCCACGAGGACTACTGCCCCTTCACCAAGAACCCCGGCGCCAAATGGTCGGCGCCTGACCTCGACAAGGCAAAGCAACTCGTCGAGGAATCGGGCACCAAGGGCCAGAAGGTGACCATCATCGTCGAGGACACGGCCATTTCCCGGTCCATCGGCGTCTATCTGCAGAGCGTGCTGACCACCATCGGCTACGTCGCCGACGTAAAGCCGATCTCGTCCAACATCCAGTTCACCTACATCCAGAACACCAACAACAAAGTGCAGATGTCCGTCACCCAGTGGTACAAGGACTATCCTGCGGCCTCGGACTTCCTGAACATCCTGTTCACCTGTGCCTCGTTCCGCTTGGGTTCGGACGCTTCAATCAACATCGCCGGCTTCTGCGACAAGGATATCGACGCCAAGATGCAGAAGGCATTGGACCTCGGCGTGACCGACCAGAAAGCCGCCGACAAATTGTGGGCTGAAATCGACAAGCAAGTCACGGACAAGGCGCCGGCCGTCGGCCTCTTCACGCCCAAGCGGCTCGACTTCGTCAGCAAACGCGTTGGCAATTTCAAGTTCAACCGGCAGTTCAACTGGATGATCACCCAATCCTGGGTACAGTAATGGCCTGGGTAAAGTAACGAACCGCGGAGGGGCACGTCCGTGTCGAACGAAGCTGTCGCCATGCCGCGCAAGACGCGAGGGCCTTGGGCCGTCGCGTTTGCGAAGCTGGCAACGGACAGGGCCGCCATGGCGTCCCTGGCCGTGTTCCTCCTCATCGTTTTCGCCTGCCTCAGCGCGCCTCTCTACGCGCAATGGGCAGGAACGGACCCATTCGCCTCGACGCTCGACGCCGTCATCCAGATCGACGGCGCCGACGTTCCTGTGATGGAACAATCGACAGAGGGGCTCGGGCTCGGCTACACGCCGCTTGGGCCGACCTGGCGGCTCGGCAATTATTTCCTTGGAGCCGACAGCCAGGGACGCGATGTCATGGCCCGGATGCTCTATGGCGGGCAGAGTTCGCTGCTGATCTCCGGTGCGGCCACCATCTTCACCCTGATCCTCGGCACGGCGGCGGGATTGATCGCGGGGTATTTCGGCGGCGTCACCGACACGGTGCTGTCGCGCTTGCTGGATGTGCTTTGGGCGTTTCCGATCTATCTCCTGGCGATTTCGCTTTCCATCGTCACCATCGCGCAAGGCATCTCGATCGGGCCGATCGAGATCGAGTCCGGCAGTCTGTGGCTGCCGGTCATCATCATCGGTATCGTCTACATACCCTATGTGGCGCGCCCGATACGCGGGCAAGTCCTGTCGCTGCGCCACAGCGAGTTCGTGCTCGCCGCGATCAATCTGGGGGTGCCGGGGCCGCGGATTTTGTGGCGCGATATCCTGCCCAACATCACCACCACGCTGATCGTCTTCGTGCCGCTGATGATGGCACTGAACATGCTGACGGAATCGGCGCTTTCCTTCCTTTCGATCGGCGTGCAACCACCAGCCGCGAGCTGGGGCACCATCATCCAGGACGGCCAGGCGCTGCTTTACACCAGGCCATTGGTGGCGCTGGTACCGGGCCTGGCGATCGCGGTTTCCGTCATGGCGCTCAACGTCTTCGGAGACGGCCTGCGCGATGCGCTCGACCCGCGCTCCAAGGTTCGGCTGGGGCGCGACTGATGATCTATGCCATCCTGCGCCGTTTCGGTCAGATGCTGTTCGTGATGTTCGGCATCTCGGTCATCGTCTTTTTGATCTTCTTCGCGACACCTGGGGCC
>NZ_RZSJ01000242.1:0-8431 GCF_003998025.1 Mesorhizobium sp. M8A.F.Ca.ET.021.01.1.1 | reverse complement strand
CGCCACCACCGTCGAATATCGGGGCATCCTCGATGTCGATGGCGCGCTCGCCTCGGCCGACGCGGCAGGCCTCTACCGGCTGCTGGCGATGCGCGGCGTGATATCCGACACCACCCTCCCCGCACCCGGCCCGTTCACGGGTGTCGCGGCGCCGCTGGAAAACATCGACATGATGCCCGCACCCCGTGCCGGTGCCGTCCTCTATGACGTGAAGCCCGGCGACCGCGTCGCCAAGGGCGCGCGCCTCGCCACCATCGTCCACGCACCGGGCGAAGCCGATGGCCGCACCGAAGTGTTCGCGCCGCAGGACGGCATCATCCTGACGCGGCGCTCGCGCCGCATCATCCGCGCCGGCGAGGACCTGTTGAAACTGGTCGGCGACAGGAAGAGCGGCGACGCCAGGTCGGGCACGCTGGAAGACTGAGCCTCCGTCGAATCCAGTTGCGCCGCCGCCCAATCGCCGCTAAGGGAATCGCCATGAACATGCGTTCGACCAAGACCATTTGGTGGTGGGCCTGCTGACAGCGGCCTGTTTTAACGCGTGCGCGTGAAAAGAGAGGTGGCCGCAACGGAATGTCCGGGCGGCCATTTGTTTTTTTCAAGCCATTCCCGGGTCCGTTGCCCAAGTAGCTGATGGAGACGGCAATGACGTTGAAGGTTCTGGAAAACGGCGCTGAAAGCTTCGTGACGGCGGGTGGCATCACCATCACCCGCGTGCGCCACGACCGGCCCTATGAAGGGGCGATCGACACTTATGTCGATGGGCTGAATTCCCGTCGGGGCGCGGTGTTTTCCTCCAATTACGAATATCCCGGCCGCTATACGCGCTGGGATACGGCCATCATCGATCCGCCGCTGGTCATCTCCGCGCGCGGCCGTGCCATGCGCATCGAGGCGTTGAACGGCCGTGGCGAGGCACTGTTGCCGGTCATCGGCAGGACGCTCGGCGGTCTCTCCGAGGTCACGATCGCCGAGACTTCGAAAAAGCTGATCCGCCTCGACGTCGCCAAGCCCGGCCGTGTCTTCACCGAAGAGGAACGCAGCCGCGTTCCCTCGGTCTTCACCGTGCTGCGCGCCATCACCGCTCTGTTCAAGACGGCCGAAGATGCCAATCTCGGCCTCTACGGCGCCTTCGGCTACGACCTCGCCTTCCAGTTCGACCCGGTCGACCACACGCTGGTTCGCAAGGAAAGCCAGCGCGACCTGGTGCTGTTCCTGCCCGACGAGATCCTGGTCGTCGACCACTATTCGGCCAAGGCCTGGACCGACCGCTACGACTATGCGGGCGAGGGTTTTTCGACCGAAGGCCTGCCGCGCGACCAGATCGCCGAGCCGTTCAAGACCGCCGATCGCATCCCGCCGCGCGGCGATCATGAGCCCGGCGAATACGCCAATCTGGTGCGCCGGGCGATGGACTCTTTCAAGCGCGGCGACCTGTTCGAGGTCGTCCCCGGCCAGATGTTCTACGAGCGCTGCGAGACGCAGCCATCCGAGATTTCGCGCAAGCTGAAGTCCATCAACCCGTCGCCCTATTCCTTCTTCATCAATCTGGGCGAGAACGAATACCTGATCGGCGCGTCGCCTGAGATGTTCGTGCGCGTCAACGGCCGCCGCGTCGAGACCTGCCCGATCTCCGGCACCATCAAGCGCGGCGACGACGCCATTTCGGACTCCGAGCAGATCATCAAGCTGCTCAACTCCAAGAAGGACGAATCCGAGCTCACCATGTGCTCGGACGTCGACCGCAACGACAAGTCGCGGGTCTGCGATCCAGGCTCGGTGCGCGTCATCGGCCGCCGCCAGATCGAGATGTATTCGCGCCTGATCCATACGGTCGATCATATCGAGGGGCGGCTGCGCGAGGGCATGGACGCTTTCGATGCGTTTCTCTCGCACGCCTGGGCGGTCACCGTCACCGGCGCGCCGAAACTGTGGGCCATGCGCTTCATCGAGCAGAACGAGAAGAGCCCGCGCGCCTGGTATGGCGGCGCCATCGGCATGGTCAACTTCAACGGCGACATGAACACCGGCCTGACCTTGCGCACCATCCGCATCAAGGACGGCATCGCCGAGGTGCGCGCGGGCGCTACATTGCTCTTCGACAGCATTCCCGAGGAAGAAGAAGCCGAAACCGAACTGAAAGCATCCGCCATGCTCTCCGCCATCCGTGACGCCAAGACGGGCAATTCGACCAGCACCGAGCGCGCATCCGCGCGCGTCGGCGACGGTGTCAACATCCTTTTGGTCGACCACGAGGACTCCTTCGTCCACACGCTGGCCAACTACTTCCGCCAGACCGGCGCCAATGTCTCGACCGTGCGCACGCCGGTGCCGGAGGAAGTCTTCGACCGGCTGAAGCCCGATCTCGTCGTGCTGTCGCCCGGACCCGGTACGCCCAAGGATTTCGACTGCGCGGCGACCATCAGACGAGCGCGCGCCCGCGACCTGCCGATCTTCGGCGTCTGCCTTGGCCTGCAGGCGCTGGCCGAGGCCTATGGTGGCGAACTCAGGCAGTTGCACATTCCCATGCACGGCAAGCCGTCGCGCATCCGCGTCTCGAAGCCGGGTATCATCTTCTCAGGCCTGCCGAAGGAAGTCACCGTCGGCCGTTACCACTCGATCTTCGCCGATCCGGTGCGCCTGCCGGATGATTTCATGGTGACAGCCGAGACCGAGGACGGCGTCATCATGGCCTTCGAGCACCGCAAGGAGCCGATCGCAGCGGTGCAGTTCCATCCGGAATCGATCATGACGCTCGGCCACAATGCCGGCATGCGCATCATCGAGAACATCGTTGCGCATTTGCCGCGCAAGGCCAAGGAAAAGGCAGCCTGACGGTAATGGCCGAAGCCGAGAACACCATGGCGATCACGGCGAGGGCCGCCGCGAAGCGCAAGGTCGCCACCCTTGCCTTCTGGTCGATCGTGATCGCCTTTGTCGTGCTCGCGCTGAAAGCCGCCGCCTGGTACATAACCGGATCCGTGGCGCTCTATTCGGACGCGCTGGAATCGATCGTCAACGTCATCGCCTCGGTCGCCGCCTTCTGGGCGATCCAGGTCAGCTACAAGCCGGCCGACCAGGATCACCCCTTCGGCCACCACAAGGCCGAGTATTTCTCGGCCGTGCTCGAAGGCGTACTGATCGTGCTCGCGGCGCTTTTGATCCTGAACGAAGTCTGGCGCTCCTGGCAGGCGCCGGCTCCGCTCGAACAGCCTTGGAAAGGCCTTGCCGTCAACGGCGTCGCCACCGTCATCAATGCCTTCTGGGCCTGGGCGCTGATCCGCGTGGGCCGAGCCGAAAAGTCACCGGCGCTGGTCGCCGACGGCAATCACATCATGACCGATGTGGTAACCTCGATCGGCGTCTTCGGCGGCTTGGTCGGAGCAATCCTGACTGGCTGGCAAATCCTCGACCCGGCACTGGCCGTCATCGTCGCGCTCAACATCCTGTGGCAGGGCTGGCATGTCATCGGCTCGTCGATGAACGGCCTGATGGACCGGGCCGTCGGCACGGCGGAGCACATGCGCATCCGCGACATCATCTCGGCCAATTGCAAAGGCGCGATGGAGGTGCACGACCTCAAGACCCGCATCGCCGGCCGCGCCACCTTCATCGAATTCCATCTGGTCGTCGACGCCGACATGTCGGTCGGTGCCAGCCACGTCATCTGCGATCGCATCGAGGACGCGCTGAAGGCCGAACTCCCTTCGGTGCGGGTGACCATCCATGTCGAGCCGGATGATGAGGCAAAACTGCCCAAGGGTACGACGGCGGTGCCGTTCGCCTGAGGCGGTTCACCAAGTCTCGATTGAGAGGCCGTTGATGCGCTCGAATTCCCGGACGTTGCGGGTGATCAGAATGAGGCTTCTAGCGCGCGCCTGCCCGCCAATGAGCGCATCATAGGGGCCAATTGGCGTCCCCAACGCTGCAAGCGTTGCCCGAATCTCTCCGGCATGCCTCGCGTCCTCTCGATCGAATTCAAGCACCGGGAATTGCAAAGCTTCGATGCGCGCCAGATTTTCAGCTCTTCTCTGGCTCCTTTCGGCACCATAGTACAGTTCATGTGCCACGATCGCCGAAAGCGCAAAATCCTGCGGCGTGTGCTGTTTCAGAAGCGCGAGTAGACTCGCGTCACCTTTGATGACGGCAATAACGGCGTTGGTATCAAGCAGATAGATCACTTGAAGATGTCGTCCAAGGCAGGTCTATCCTGCCCCTCCTGCCGTTCCAGCGCCGCTTCGACAAAATCCTCGTCGACTGGTCCGATCACCTGGTCAAGCCACGCCCAATCCTGCACGAGTGGCTCAAGTATGACAGTATGCCCATGGCGACGGATCGAAACCTCGTCCGTTTCGAAACGAAACTCTTTGGGCAGACGCACAGCTTGTGACCGGCCCGACCAGAACACCTTTGCCTTGTCCATCATGCCATCCTCAAATGAGATATAGCAAAGATATATCCCTTCGCGGCATTGTAGACAAGCCCGTGCTCACGGCGCACAAGCCGATTGTGGCATCGCCTGCAGCCGATAGACCTTGTCATCCGACTTCGTCTTGCCGTCGGCGGCTTTCGAGCACAGGTCGACGATTGCAATGCTGCTGTTGGGATTGGCCAGCATGATGGTTCCGTTGGCGCCGCGCTTGAGGAAGATTTCCTTTTGCGCGATGTCGCAGGAGAAATCGCTCATCTTGGCGCTCGCCGCGCAGCGCCACTGGTCGGCCTCGCCCTGGCAGGAATAGGTCTGCGTGACCTTGGCCCCCTTCTGCCGCGTGGTGACCGAGATGGCGATGTCGGCGCCGTCGGGCCAGTTCGCGATATCGCCGCCGGAAGCGAAGGATGCCAGTTCAACCGGTCCGCGGAACACCCGGATCGACTGCGTCAACTGGTCGGGATGCGAACTCATATGCGCGGCGTCATAGTCGTGCCCGTAGCAGAAGGCCTGATCGGGTTTGAACCGCTCGCGCAGTGGCGGCCCAAGCGCCGGGTCGATCGGATCGATGCGTGCGAACTCGGCCTTGCAGGTCGCCGCCGGCATCGGGTCGAGGCGAAAATTGTCGTCCTCCGAACCGAGCGCCTGCCTGACATATTCCGCCTTGCCGAGCTGCTCCTCCGAATCCGGATCGAGGTAGATATCGGAAGACAGGTCCGACAGGATCAGCCGGCCCTTGTCGTCGACCTTCAGCGACGCCAGCGTACGGTCGCAATCCATGCCGCAGCGGATCGGGCCCGATTTGTCGTCCTCGGACTCGTGATTGCACCAGCCGCCGGCCCATTCCGGCGCCTTGGCGCCACGCACCGTGGTGGTGAGGAAACCATTGTAGGACGTATCGGAATTCGCGCTCGGTTCCTCATTCGGACGGCTGACCGGATCATGGCCGTAGTAGAAGAAGATCCGCGCCACTTTCTGCTTCGGATGCGCCTTGAGGTGCGCCGCGTCATAGACCCGGCCGAAACAGGCGTCCGCCCCGTTGGGGCTGAGTTCGGTGAGCTTGAGCGTATCATCGGCAAAAGCAGAACCCACAAGTCCGCCAAGCAGTGCGGCGCCAAGTCCGGCGCCGGCGAACGTCTTCCATTCCCAGAACGCCATGTGCCCCCCTCCTCCGCCTCGACAGGACGTAAGGTCAATTTATGCTAGTATTGCGGCAGCGGCCACGCAAATTGCGCTGCGCCGGCAAGCCAGGGAGGGGACGCCATGCGCCGACGTGACATGTTCCGGGCGGTTCTCGCCGGAGCCGGAACGCTTCTCGGCCTGCGGGCGGTCCGGGCGGCAACCACCGAGCCTGCCAGGCTGAAGGTCGTCTATCACCTCAGCGACCTCGACAAGGTCAATTTCGTGCTTGGCAACATCAAGAACCACTATGAGGGCACCGGCGGCAACGTCGAGATCGCGCTGGTCGTGCATGGTCCAGCCCTTGCCGGCTTCAAGTCGAAGGGCATATCGGCGGCGATTTCGGGTCGCTTTGCCGGTCTTGTCCAGCAAGGGCTCGACCCGCATGCCTGCGGCAACACCATGCGCGGCATGGATATTACGCTCGCCGACCTGCTCGACGGCTTCCATGCCGCCGACCAAGGCGGCGTCGTCAAGCTCGCCGAATTGCAAAGCCAGGGCTATGTCTATCTCAGGCCTTGAAGCGGCACCGCCTCGAATGCAAGGGTGGCAAGACCCGCCAACAATATCGGAATCCCCGGAGGAACAGCAGTGCCAGAGACAGCCCTTGGTCTTGTCATCCCCGATCTCGCCGGCAAGGCGGTGCTGGTCACAGGCGCCTCGACCGGCATCGGCGCGGCGCTCGCGCTCGCCTATGCCGAGCAGAAATGCAGGGTGGCGCTGCACTACAATTCCAGCCGCGACGCCGCCGAGAAACTCGGCCAGACCATTCGCGACCGCGGCGGCGAGGTCTTCCTCGTCCAGGGCGATTTTTCTCTTCCCGCCGATGTCGAGCGCGTCGTCGAGGACAGCGCGCGACATTTCGGCCGCCTCGACGGGCTGGTCAACAATGCCGGCGGCATGCTTGGCCGCATCCCCTATGCCGAGCAGACCGAGGCGCATTACGACGCGGTGATGGATCTCAACGCCCGCTCGGTGCTGACCGCCTCGCGCAAGGCGATGCCATGGCTGAAGAAACAGGGCGGCTTCATCGTCAACACCTCGTCGATCGCCGCGCGCAATGGCGCCGGCGGCGGCGCCGGCCTTTACGGCTCGGCCAAGGCCTTCGTCTCCAACGTCACGCGCGGCATGGCCAAGGAACTGATCGGCTTCGGCATTCGCGTCAACGCCGTGGCGCCGGGCACCATCCTCACTCCCTTCCACGAACGCTATTCGACCGACGAGCAGATGAAGGGCATGGTCGCCACCATTCCGCAGGGCCGCGCCGGCACGGCGCAAGATTGCGTCGGCGCCTATCTGTTCCTCTCATCGGACCTGTTGAGCGGCTACATCACGGGCCAGGTGATCGAGGTCAATGGCGGCCAGTTGATGCCTTGACCAGCGACCGGCATACTGGACACACTCCTTTCGCGCCAACCCTGGGGGAGACGACGACATGTACGGACTGATCGGCAAGATGCGGGCGGCGCGCGGCCAACGCGACGCTGTCATGACTGTGCTGCGCGAGAGCACCGGCGCCCTGCCCGGCTGCCTGAGCTATATCATCGCCACCGACCCGGCCGACGCCGACGCGATCTGGGTGACCGAAGTGTGGACCGATCAGGCAAGCCACAAGGCCTCGCTGCAGCTTCCGGAAGTCCAGGCGGCCATCGCCAAGGCGCGGCCCTTCATCGGCGGCTTCGAGTTCCAGGTGGAGACGCATCCCGTCGGCGGCTTTGGGTTGGCTGAGGCCAAAACCGGCTGAGGCGCCGGGACCTGCTTTTCCGGTACGCCGGGGTTCGCATTTTTCGCATCCCGGTCTAAGACCAGAGCATGGATTCCGCGGCCGAGCAGCCACCTCCCGACCAGCCCGCCGTCGAGCGCATGACGCGGCTGGGCAAGCCTTGGCAATGGCTGATCCTGCTGGTTATCTCCGCGCTGTTTGCCGGTGCGCTGGAACTCGCCGCCTTGCCGGCGGCGCTGCTGATCGGACCGATGCTGGCGGCCATCGTCGCCGGCACCAATGGCGCCACGGTGCGTGTGCCGCGCCTTCTGTTCGGCTCCGCCCAGGCTATCGTCGGCTGCCTCGTCGCGGCTTCGATCTCGGCCGATATCTTTCCGGTCTTCTACAAGGAATGGCCGCTGTTCCTCGGCGTGGTGATCGCCACGGTCGCGGCCTCCAGCCTGCTTGGCTGGCTGATCAGCCGCTGGCGCATCCTGCCCGGCACCACCGCCGTCTGGGGCTCTTCGCCGGGGGCGGCTACCGCCATGGTGCTGATGGCCGGCGCCTTTGGCGCCGACCAGCGCCTTGTCGCCTTCATGCAGTATCTGCGCGTCATCTTCGTGTCGATGACGGCGGCCCTCGTCGCCAAGATGTGGGTCGACACCTCGGGCATCGAGGTCCCGGCCATCGTCTGGTTCCCCGAGATCGATCCGCAACCATTCGCCGCCACGATCGGCATGGCAATCATCGGCGGCCTGGCCGGCAGGCTTTGCCGGCTGCCCTCGCCCTTCTTCCTCGGCAGCTTCATTTTCGGCACCATCATCCATCTCGGTCTCGGGGTGCCGATGCAATTGCCGCAATGGCTGCTGGCGCTCAGTTACGCGATGGTCGGCTGGTCGATTGGCCTGAACTTCACCAGGCCGATCCTGCGCCATGCGGCGCGCGCGCTGCCGCAGATCATCGCTTCGATCGTCGCGCTGATCGCCTTTTGCGGCGGCCTTGCCTTTCTCATCAGCCGTCTCGCCGGCGTCGACCCGCTGACCGCCTACCTGGCGACCAGCCCCGGCGGCATGGACAGCGTCGCCATCATCGCCGCCGCCGCGCACAGCGTCGACATCTCC
>NZ_RZSJ01000241.1:0-8515 GCF_003998025.1 Mesorhizobium sp. M8A.F.Ca.ET.021.01.1.1 | reverse complement strand
ATGCACAGCACAGCCAGGATGACGCCCAGCACGAGCTGGCTGCTGCCCAGCAGCTGGCCGCCGATGAGACGCTTCGGTGCGGAGGCGTGTGTAAGCTCGCTCATTTCAGTCCATTCCAGACCACTTGCCTGACACTGCCCTTCCCGCGTCAGGGAAGGGCAGCGTCATCAGGCTTATTGCTTCAGGTCGGCGGAGGTCTTCATGCACTTTGCCGGCGGCTGGAGCGCGTTGACGGCATCCCATTTGATGGTGCGCGTGGTGCCGTCATAATCATAGTACTTCTTCCAGTCGTCGCCGTTCATCGGCGCCGTCGGGCTGACGATGTGCTCGGGCACTTCCTCGTTGTTGAAGAGCTTGACCGCCGCGTCGATGGCGGTGAACCCTTCCTTTTCCGGGAACATCGCGGCCTCGATGCGGTACGATGGTTCGTTCTGCATGGCGTTGATGAAGGCGAGGCCCTCGCCGCCGGTGCCGACCGTCAACAGGCCGTCTTGCGACTTCCCTGCCGCCTTCCAGGCTTGCAGGCCGCCAAGCGAGGACGAGTCGTTGATGCCGTAGATGATGTTGATGTCGGCATTCTTGGCGAGCGCCGCCGAGGAGACTTCGAGCGCACGGTCGGGGTTGCCGCCGCCGTCGAGGTCGTGGACCATGACCGCATCAGGAATGACGGTCTTCAGCCCGTCCATGAAGCCGTGCGAGCGCAGCACCGTGGCCGACAGCAGCGGCAGGCCGACATTCATCACCTTGGCAGTGCCGCCAAGCTTTTCCTTGGCGTATTTGCCGGCTTCTACCCCGGACATGTAGCCCGTATCGTAGTCGCAGATGGCGACCATCGTGGTCATGCCCTTGACCGGGTTGCCTTCCAGCACCACCGGGACGTTGGCGGCCTTGGCCTGTCGCAACAGCGGCACCACGCCTTCCTCGTTGACCGGGGTGATGATCAGCACGTCGACGCCCTTGGCGATGAAGTCTTCGGCCGCGGCGACCTGCTTGGCGATGTCGAGATTGGCGTCCTGCACCTCGACTTCGATGCCGAGTTCCTTGCCGTGAGCCTTCATGCCCTTGATGACGTTCTGATACCACTCATGGGTGGCGTAGTTGGTGACGTAGCCGATGCGCTTGGGCATGTTCTCGGCATGCGCGGTGGCGGCGCCGAGCGCCAGCATGGCGGCTGACGCAAACAGGATTGACTTGGACCAGAGCATTTTCTTCTCCCAGATTTATCGCTTTTGTTAGTCGCTGAACGGGTAGTCCCGCCGTTCCGGGTCGGCACGTAAAGAAGAGGCGGAGTCGGACCAGCCGAGTGCCGCCGATATCTTTTCGGCGGCGGCCTGGGTGCGTTCGAAAACGGCTTCGCGGCCGAACCGCGCCGCCTTTTGCGGCAGCAGCGGCACGGTGAGCGCGGCGATGACGGCACCGGTGTGGTCGCGCACCGGCATCGAGATGTTGGTGCAGCCTTCGACGGCCAGCGAGGCGCGCATCTCGTAGCCGAGCCTCGCGACCTCGTTCAGCCGCGCCTCGATTTCAGCCCGACTGCCCTGACCTTCGCCGGCGGCCACGATGCGCTCGACGATCCGGTCGCGCTCGGCCCGGTTCGAATGGGCAAGCAGCACGGCGCCCGAACTGGTTTCGAGGATCGGGAAATGCGACCCCAGCGCCACCGAGTAACGCATCGGCAGCGGGGAATCGATCTGCAGCACCACCAGCGCGTTTTGTCCTTCGCGGACCACCAAGTGGCAGCTTTGGTCGGCATTGGCGGTCAGTTCGCGCATTGCCGGCAGTGCGCATTCGACCAGCCGGTTTACCGGCGGATGCATATGCGCCAGTTCGAACAGCTTCAGCGACAGACGGAAACGGTCCGACTGGGTGCGGAAGATGTAGCCGCGCTTCTCCAGGAGAAGCAGGATGCGGTAGATCTCGTGGATGGAGCGTCCCAGGCCGGCCGCGATCTCGGTCTGGGTCAGCGTCTCGGCACTCGAGGCCATGAACTCCAGAACGTCGAGCGCCTTGTCCACCGCCGGCACGCGATAACCGTTGCGGCCGGCTTCGCCGTCGTCGAGTGTATCGGCAACGCTGGCGGCCATCACGCAATGCTCCCTTCCGGTTGCCTGGTTTCGCGGTAGAGGCGATTGACGAGGTCAGTAAGGTCGGCCGCCGATACCTCGCCGGCGATGGCGGCCGCCGCATACGGCGCGCATTCGCGGAAGAAGGCGATGAAGCCCGGATGCGTCGGACGCAGATAGGACGACGTGATGGTCCGAAGCGTGGCGCTGAAGAAACCGCCTGAAAGCGCGTTGACCTCAGCGTCTTTCCAGGCGGCGAGCGATCCCGGCTGTCCGCCCGCCTTCACATAATCGCCGCGCTGGTAGTCGGGCGAACACAGGAAGAGCGCATAGTCGATCGCCGCCTGTTTGTGTTTCGACTGGGCGCTGACGCCGATGCCGGCGCCGCCGAGCAAGGCGCCGGCGGAGCCCGGCGTCGGCACGTCGGCAAAGCGCAGATATGGCCCGTCGGTTTTCGCCGCGTAATTCACATAGCCGAAGGCGAACGGCACATAGACCACGTCGTCATGCGCGATCATGTGGTCATAGCAGCGGATCGGGTTCCATTTCGACGAGTCCGGATGCGAAAGCGCCGCCAGCTCCCGCAACTGCGCGATGGCCTGCTCGACCCTTTGCCTGGCGATGAATTGCTCACCGGCCTCCTGCGGATGGCCGAGCGTCAGAAGCATGCACATGGCATCCGTCGGGACCGAGGGCAGACCGAGCCATTTGCCGTCCTTGCGCGCAAGCCGGCCGAGTTCCAGCACCTCGTCATGCGTGCGCGGCACCGGCCCGTAGCGCTCCAGCAGGTCAGGGCGATAGGACGCGACCTGGCAGGCGGCATCGATCGGCAGTGCCCATTGACGTCCGTTCCTTTCGTAGGAGCGCCAGGACCCGCCGACTGAATCGTGTTCGAAGAACCGTATTTGCTCCGCCGACAGATGCGCGTCGAACGGCACCATCAGCTCATCCTGCGCGATGTCGCCTATGAAGGGATGGTCGAACACGACCAGATCGTAAGTGCCGAGCACCGGACCGAGCGCGCCCTCGCCGAATTCATACAGGCTGCGGCGGTCCCATTCGATTTCGAGGCCGGTATTGCCAGCGCAATAGGGCGCGACGCTGGCGTCCAGCGGACCCCAGCAACGTCGATGATCCCACGCAAGACCGCGCAGCCTTGTCATTTCAGGCAATTCCTCCCTGGAGCCGGGCATGACTGCCCGGCCCGCCGACTAGTAGCAGGTATTTTCACATAGACAAGTAACTTTTACATATGCAAACGGCAGTTCGCCTTCCGATGGCCTCAGGCCAGCCCGAACCGCTCGACGGCGCGCATGATGCCGCGCAGCTCGGCGAGGCCCTTCAGCCGACCGATCAGCGAGTAGCCGGGATTGATCTTTTTCTTGCCGATGTCGTCTGCGAGCAGGTGGCCATGATCCGGCCGCATCGGGATTTGCCAGTCGGCGCGGCCTTGTGCGCGGCGGCGCGCCTCTTCCTGCATCAAAGCGAGGATGACATGCGCCATGTCGGTACCACCCTCGAGATGCTCGGCCTCATAGAACGAGCCGTCGTCCTCGATGGTGATGTTGCGCAGATGGACGAAATGGATGCGGTCGGCGAATTCCTTGACCATGGCGACGATGTCGTTGTCGGCGCGCGTGCCGTAGGAACCAGTGCAGAAGGTCAAGCCATTGGCGGGGCTGTCGACAGCGTTGAGGATGAAACGCGCATCCTCGGCCGTGGAAACGACGCGCGGCAGGCCATAGAGCGAGAATGGCGGATCGTCGGGGTGGATGCACATGCGCCCCCCCGCCTCTTCAGCCGCCGGAATGATCTCGCGCAGGAACCAGGCGAGGTTGTCGCGCAGTTCCTTCGGCCCGATCGCATCGTATTCCGCCAGGGCCTCGCGGAAACTGTCCCTGTTATAGCTGCGCTCCGTTGCCGGCAGGCCGGCGATCAGGTTGCGCTCGATCTGGTCGATCTGCTCCGGCGTCAGCGCCTTCAGGCGTTGCTCGGCCTCGGCGATACGCGCCGGCGTGTAGCTTGCCGCGCCATTCTTGCGCTGCAGGACAAAGAGATCATAGGCGGCAAAGTCGATGGCGTCGAAACGCAAGGCGTAGCCCGTCGTCGGCAGCCGGTAGGCCAGATCGGTACGGGTCCAGTCGACCACCGGCATGAAATTGTAGCAGATCGTCGCAATGCCGGCCTTGGCGAGCGCGCGGATGCTGTCGCGATAATAGCTGGCATAGCGCTCGCGCTCCGGCGCGCCGATCTTGAACGAATTGTGGACCGGGATGCTCTCGACCACCGACCAGGTCAGCCCAGCGGCCTCGATGATGCGCTTGCGCTCGAGCACATCGGCCTCGGGCCAGGCCCTGCCGTCATAAATCTGGTGAAGCGCTGAAACCACGCCGGTGGCGCCAGCCTGTTTGACATGCTCGAGCGTCACCGGATCATCGGGACCGTACCAGCGCCAACACTGTTCCATGAAGTCTCCTCACTGTTTGGCGGCGACCATATTGTTGGACCACCATCATGTCAACAGAACCTTTATTGCCGCTAAAGGTTGATTTTTGATCGACAGAACTCTAATCTGGTCCAACAAATTGCAAGGAACTAGCTGTTGGAACAGGCGAGCCGCGAGCCGATGGAAGCGTCTGAAGAAGCAGGAATCAGCAGTTCGGCCGTCGACCAGACGGTGCGGCAGATCCTCGACCTCATCCGCAATCGGGCCTTGTCCGTCGGTGACGTCCTGCCTACGGAACGGGAGCTCGGCGAATTGTTCGGCGCCAGCCGCAACACGATTCGCGAGGCGCTGCGCACCATCCGCACCTATGGCCTGATCGACCCCAAGCCGCGTGTCGGCGCGGTGCTGGCCGACAGGCAGAGCGTCGCGATCCAGAATTTCTTTGCCGCGCAAATGGACATATCGAAGACGTCCTTTCACGACATACAGGGATTTCGCCGCATCATCGAGGTGAGCGTCGGCGATCACATCATCCTCAATGCCGGCATCGCCGAACTCGACGCCCTGGACGAGATCAACGGCCTGATCGAGGCCGCCCGGGATGTCCAGGAGGCGGCACAGCGCGATTTCGATTTCCACATGGCGCTGATGAAGCTCGCCGGCAACCGCATGCTGGTGCAGACCTACCAGTTCCTGTCGCCTGTCATCCTCCACATCATGACCGTCGGCAAATCCATCCGGCCGGTGCTGAGCGAAACACGCCACGCCCATGGCGAGATCATCGCGGCGCTGCGTGCGCGCGACCGCATCGCCTATAGCTACCTGATGAGCCGGCACCTCGACTTCGGCCTGCGCTTCGTTCCCGACGATCTCGAAAACGCCCGAACCGCGCCGGTGACCCCGTCGCCAGACAGAACACTTCCCAAGGATTTGCCCCATGCTTGATTTCGAGAACAAGGTTGCGCTGATCACCGGCACGACCGGCATCGCGCTGGCCACCGCCAGGCGCCTGGCCCAAGGTGGTGCCTCGATCGTCGCTTGCGGCATCGACAGGGCAGCCAACGCCGCCATGCAGGAAAGCCTCGCCAAGGCCGGGGCGAGCGCTTTGGTGCAAACCGTAGACGTCTCCGTTGCCGACGAGGTGCGCGAGGCGGTCGCGGCCGGCGTCGCGAAATTCGGCGGCATCGATGTCATCGTCAATTCGGCGGCGGTGCATCCCTATGGAACGGCAACGACGACCGACTGGGAAACCTGGAACCGGGCGATGACGGTCAATGTCGGCTCGATCTATCTGACCGCGCATTTCGGCATCCCGGAAATGGTCAAGCGCGGCGGCGGTGCCATCGTCAACGTCGCCTCGGTGCAGGGCTTTTCCTGCCAGCAGAATGTCGCCGCCTACGCCACGACCAAGGGCGCCATCCACACGCTGACGCGGTCGCTGGCGCTCGATTACGCCGCATCGGGCATAAGGGTGAATTCGGTCAGCCCGGGTTCGATCCGCACACCGATCCTGGAGAAGGCCGCTCGTGGCGACGGCGGCAGCGACGCCGACGTCGAAGAGGCCTACAGACGGTTCGGCGCGGCCCATCCGCTCGGCCGCATCGGCGAGCCGGAAGAGGTGGCCGAGCTCATCGCTTTCCTGTGCTCATCCAAGGCGGGCTTCTGCACCGGCGCGGACTATAAGATCGACGGCGGCCTCACCGCCGGCATCGGTGTGAAGTAGAGCCATGAAGATCGGTCTTGGGCTTTACCGGGAATCCCTGACAACAGACAATTTCCGCTTCGCCCGCCAGGCGGGCGCCACGCACATCGTTGCCCACCTCACCAACTATTTTCGCGGCCGCGACCCTTCGCTGTCCGCCGGCAGCGAGACAGAAGGCTGGGGCGACTGCTCCGCCGACGAACTCTGGAACCACGAGGACTTCGCCGGCCTGGTGAAGACCGTGCGTGACAATGGCCTGGAAATCGCCGCGATCGAGAATTTCTCGCCGCGCTTCTGGTCCGACATCCTGCTCGGCGGCCCCGACAGGGCAAAGCAGATCGAGGGGCTGAAGCGCCTTATCCGCGACGCCGGGCGCGCCGGCATTCCCTGCATCGGCTATAATTTCTCGATTGCCGGGGTCTGGGGCTGGTCGCGTGGACCTTTCGCGCGCGGCGAGGCGATGTCGGTCGGGCTCGATCTCTCCGCCATCGATGCCGATCTGCCGCTGCCAGACGGCGTCGTCTGGAACATGCGTTACCGTGCGGGAAGGCCGGATGCGGAACCCGTGCGCGTCAGCAGCGAGGAACTTTGGCAGCGCCTGGACGTGTTTCTGCGCGAGATCGTCCCGGTGGCCGAAGAGGCTGGCGTCATGCTGGCGGCGCATCCCGACGATCCGCCGGCCGAAGCATTGCGCGGGGCGGCGCGGCTGGTCAACCGGCCGGAAAAATACGACCGGCTGATGAACATCGTCGACTCGCCGTCCAACGGTCTGGAACTCTGTCTCGGCTCGCTTCAGGAGATGCCTGGCACGGAGGATATTTACGGCCACGTCAGGCGCTTCGCCCGACGCGGCCGTATCGGCTATATCCATTTCCGCAACGTGCGCGGCAAGGTGCCCAGATATCACGAGACCTTCGTCGATGATGGCGACATCGACATGGCCGAGATCGTCCGCATCCTGCGCGATGAGAACTATCAAGGCGTGATGATCCCCGACCATACGCCGGAAATGTCCTGCGACGCGCCTTGGCATGCCGGCAAGGCTTTTGCACTCGGCTATATGCGTGCGCTGGTGCAGAACGCCACGGCCCTCGGGCCTTCCCGCACCGCCCCATCCACCGACCTTCGGAGGCAAGCCTGATGACCGGATCGACCCGCCTCGATGGTGACGACGCCGAAATGTATCGCCTGTTCGAAACCGAACTGTTCGTCGCCGTGGTTGGCGACGTGATGGATACGCTCGGGCTGCAACACCAGTTCCTGCCGCCGGTGTTCAAGCCGGTCGACGACAAGACGCACCTGCTCGGCCGGGCCATGCCGGTGCTTGAAACAGATATCTTCCTGTCCGACGAGCCGACGCACAATCCGCTGATGACCAAGCCGTTCGGGCTGATGTTCGAGGCGCTGGACGATCTGAAGCCCGGCGAGATCTACGTCGCGAGCGGTGCCTCGCCCCGTTACGCCCTGTGGGGCGAGCTGATGTCGACGCGCGCCAAAATCCTCGGCGCGCACGGCGCCCTGGTCGACGGCTTCGCCCGCGACACGGACGGCATCAAGGCGCTTGGATTTCCCTGCTTCTGCACCGGTTACTACGCACAGGACCAGGGCGTGCGCGGCAAGGTGATCGATTATCGCTGCGCGCTCGAAATCGGCGGCGTGCGGATCGAGCCGGGGACGCTGCTGTTCGGCGACAAGGAAGGCGTTATCGTCATCCCGCGACAGGCCGAGGAAGAAGTGGTGCGGCTGGCCTTGGAAAAAGTGCGTGGCGAAAAGCTCGTCGCCAGGGCGATCCGCGAAGGCATGAGCGCGGTGGAAGCCTACAGGACTTTCGGCATCATGTGATCGGTCCCGAGGGGCTCGGATCCAGCCGTGGGTGGCGGCATTAACGCATCCAGTCCGGAACAATCTTTTTTGGTCGAAGTTCCCCCCTTGAAGGGACGAACTCTCCGAAGGAGATTTCCTATGAAACATGTTCTCATGACCAGCATGCTTGCGATCGGGCTCGGCTGCGGGACGGCGATGGCTCAGACACGGCAGCCCGCCGAAAGCCAATCAGGAGCGGATACGAACTGCGCATCCGGCACGACCAACTGCCAAAACGGCTCGAAGATGAAGGACCAGGCACAGGGCACCAAGTCCCAGACTGATCAGCAGGCTCAGGGCAAGGCCAAGATGAAGACGGACGAGCAGGCCCAGGGCAAGGCCAAGGTCCAGACCGATCAGCAGGCCCAGGGCAAGGCAGGCGCCACTACGGACCAGCAGGCCCAGGGCAAGGCTAAGGTCCAGACCGATCAGCAGGCCCAG
>NZ_RZSJ01000240.1:0-8531 GCF_003998025.1 Mesorhizobium sp. M8A.F.Ca.ET.021.01.1.1 | reverse complement strand
GCCGCTTTCAGCCGCCGGTCCTGCTCGTCGAGATGTTTGCGCGCGGCTTCGCCGGTCAACGCCTCGATGCGGCGCACGCCAGCGGCGACCGCACCGTCCGAGACGATGCGCACCAGGCCGATATCACCGGTCGCCCTGACATGCGTGCCGCCGCAGAGCTCGACCGAGTAGGGCCGGTTGGCCTTGGCGCCATGGACGCCCGTGCCCATCGACACGACCCGCACCTCATCGCCATACTTCTCGCCGAACAGCGCCATGGCGCCTTCGGCGATGGCGTCGTCGACCGACATCAGGCGCGTGGTCACCGGGCTGTTCTGGACGACGATCTCGTTGGCCATGCGCTCGACCTCTTCGAGCTCCTCGGCTGAAATCGGCTTGTTGTGCGAGATGTCGAAGCGCAGGCGCTCGGGCGCGACCAGCGAGCCTTTTTGCGCGACATGGGTGCCCAGCACCTCGCGCAGCGCCTCATGGATCAGATGTGTCGCGGAGTGATTGGCGCGCAGCCTGGAGCGCCTGGCATGATCGACCTTCAGTTCGACCGCGGCCCCCAACTTGACCGTGCCTCTCGCCACCTTGCCCAGATGCACGAACAGACCATCGGCCTTTTTCTGCGTATCGGAGATCTCGACCGAGAACCCCTCACCCGAGATGACGCCGGTGTCGCCCATCTGGCCGCCGGATTCGCCATAGAACGGGGTCTGGTTGACGACCACGACGACCGCATCGCCCTTGGCGGCGCTGTCGACGGTCTTGCCGTCCTTGACCAGCGCCTGAATGAGGCCTTCGGCCTGCTCGGTTTCGTAGCCGAGGAATTCGGTGGCGCCCGTCTTTTCACGCACGGAGAACCAAACCGTCTCGGTGGCGGCCTCGCCGGACCCGGCCCAGTGCTTGCGCGCCTCCGCCTTTTGCTGCTCCATCGCATTCGTGAACCCGGCAAGATCGACCGAAATGCTGCGCTGCCGCAGCGCGTCCTGCGTCAGGTCGAGCGGGAAGCCATAGGTGTCGTAGAGCTTGAATGCGGTCTCGCCATCCAGCATGTCGCCGGCGCCGAGCTTCTCCGTCGCCTCGGACAGCAGTCCGAGGCCGCGCACCAGCGTCTTGCGGAAGCGGGTCTCCTCGAGTTTCAGGGTCTCGGTAATCATCGTTTCGCCGCGGACCAGTTCCGGATAGGCCTGGCCCATCTCGCGCACCAAGGCCGGCACCAGTTTCCACATCAACGGATCGCGGGCGCCGAGCAGCTGCGCATGGCGCATGGCGCGGCGCATGATGCGGCGCAGCACATAGCCGCGGCCTTCATTCGACGGCAGCACACCGTCGGCAACCAGGAAGGAGGATGAGCGCAGGTGATCGGCAATGACGCGATAGGACGCAACCGTTTCCGCGTCGGGCGCGCGCCCAAGCGCGGAGGACGCCGCATCGATCAAATGACGGAACAGGTCGGTCTCGAAGACGCTTTCCACCCCTTGCAGGATGGATGCCATGCGCTCCAGGCCCATGCCGGTGTCGATCGACGGACGCGGCAGGTCGACGCGCTCCTCTTTCGTCACCTGCTCATACTGCATGAACACCAGGTTCCAGAATTCGAGGAACCGGTCGCCGTCCTCCTCCGGACTGCCGGGCGGGCCGCCCCAGATGTGCTCGCCACGGTCGATGAAGATTTCCGAGCAGGGGCCGCAGGGTCCCGTGTCGCCCATCGCCCAGAAATTGTCCGAGGTCGCGATGCGGATGATGCGATCGTCGGAAAAACCGGCGATCTTCTTCCAGAAGCCGGCCGCCTCATCGTCCGTGTGATAGACGGTGACCAGCAGCTTGTCCTTCTTCAGTCCGAACTCCCTGGTGATGAGGTTCCAGGCAAGCTCGATGGCGCGCTCCTTGAAATAGTCGCCGAAGGAAAAATTGCCGAGCATCTCGAAGAAGGTCAGGTGGCGCGCGGTATAGCCGACATTGTCGAGATCATTGTGCTTGCCGCCGGCGCGAACGCTTTTCTGGGCCGTGGTGGCACGCGAATAGGGCCGCTTCTCCAAACCGGTGAAGACGTTCTTGAACTGCACCATGCCGGCATTGGTGAACATCAAGGTCGGATCGTTGCGCGGCACGAGCGGGCTCGAGGCCACGACCTCGTGGCCTTCCTTGCGGAAATAGTCGAGAAAGGTCGACCGGATCTCGTTCACGCCACTCATGGATACTGCCTTTTCAAGAGAGCCGCCGGCCAGACCGGCGGGAGATGGCTCAGTGTTTTCTAGAAGATGGAGTTGGCCTTTTAGCCGTAGCTCTTGACCCTGTCCAGAAACACGGAATTGGGCCAATTCACGCTTCGCACCGGCATTTGCGCGGGCACGCAAACGAAAACCGCCGGCGCGAAGGCCGGCGGTTTTGAACGCGGTACTAAAGAACTCTGTTACTTAAGCATCGGATAATAGGCCGGATTTATGGCCAAACTCTGGCGCTGCCCTACATCGCGCCGGCTTCGTCCTCAAAACCGTCATCGCCATTGCCCTCTGAACCACCATTCTCGAGGAATTTTTCGGCGATCAGTCCGGCATTCTGCCTGAGCGCCAGTTCTATCTCGCGCGCAGTGTCCGGATTGTCGCGCAGGAACAGTTTCGCATTCTCGCGGCCCTGGCCGAGACGTTGCGAATTGTAGGAGAACCAGGCGCCCGACTTCTCGACCACGCCGGCCTTGACGCCGAGATCGACCAGTTCGCCGGTCTTGGAGACGCCCTCGCCATACATGATGTCGAATTCGACCACCTTGAAGGGCGGCGCCAGCTTGTTCTTGACCACCTTGACGCGGGTCTGGTTGCCGACGACTTCGTCGCGATCCTTGACCGAGCCGATACGGCGGATGTCGAGGCGTACGGAAGCGTAGAATTTCAGCGCGTTGCCGCCGGTCGTCGTTTCGGGCGAGCCGAACATGACGCCGATCTTCATGCGGATCTGGTTGATGAAGATGACCATGGTGTTGGAGCGCGAGATCGATGCGGTGAGCTTGCGCAGCGCCTGGCTCATCAGGCGGGCCTGCAGGCCAGGCAGCGAATCGCCCATCTCGCCCTCGATTTCGGCGCGCGGCGTCAGCGCCGCCACCGAATCGACCACCAGCACATCAATGGCGCCGGAACGCACCAGCGTGTCGCAGATCTCCAGCGCCTGCTCGCCGGTGTCGGGCTGCGAGATCAGCAGGTTTTCAAGATCGACGCCGAGCTTGCGGGCATAGACCGGATCGAGCGCGTGTTCGGCATCGACGAAGGCGCAGATGCCGCCCTTCTTCTGGGCTTCGGCCACGGTATGCAGGGCCAGCGTCGTCTTGCCCGAGCTTTCCGGCCCGTAGATCTCGATGATGCGGCCGCGCGGCAGGCCACCGACGCCGAGCGCGATGTCGAGGCCGAGCGAACCGGTAGGCACCGTTTCGATCTCGACGACCTGCTCGTTGGCGCCGAGCCGCATGATCGAGCCCTTGCCGAAAGCCCGCTCGATTTGCGACAGCGCCGCATCCAGAGCCTTTGATTTGTCCACTGCCTTATCCTCTACCAGCCGCAAAGAATTCTGAGCCATGATACATCACCCCTTGGTCGTCAATGAAGGCCGGACAATCCGTAATCCCTGGCATTTTGTACCTTTTTTGTTCTCATTTGGCAAGGGGTGACAACCAATTGAAAAACAATCGATATCCGGATTTGTTCTTTTTTTGTCTTGCCAAGCCGGTCAGGAACTGGCTCCGCATTGGGCCAGCCGGCCCCGGCATTCCGCCCGGCCGAATCGCCGTCTTGCGTGCGAAGCTCTGTCGCGCACTCCAGCGCTTGTGCGGCTACAACAACAAAGGTCATATCGCCGCCATGGTGAAATCAGCGAAGATACTGGCCGTGGGCGGCGCCCATATCGACCGGCGTGGCCAGGTATCCGGTCCTTACGTGCCGGCCGCCTCCAATCCCGGCACGATGCGCGAGGATGTCGGCGGTGGCGTCTTCAACGCCCTGCGCGGCATGGTGCGGCGCGGCCTCTCCGCGTCCCTGCTTTCGGTGCGCGGCGGCGATGCGGCGGGAGATACGGTTTCACGGGCCATCGCCGAGGCGGGCGTCGCCGATCTGTCGGCGGTGTTTCTCGACCGTACCACGCCGAGCTACACGGCTCTGATCGACCGCGAGGGCGAATTGATCGTCGGCTTTGCCGATATGGCGCTGTACGACCTGGCCTTTCCCAAACAGATCAAGCGTTCCAAGATCCGCCAGGAGGTGGCTGCCGCCGATGCCATCCTGTGCGACGCCAATCTGCCGTCGGCAGCGCTGGAGCGGCTGCTTTTGCTCGCCGCCGGCAAACCGGTTTTCGCCATCGCGATTTCGCCGGCCAAGGTGACGCGGCTGATACCGGTGCTCGACGGGCTGGCCCAGCTCTTCATGAACCGGCGGGAGGCCGTGGTGCTGGCTGGCGTCCATGCAGATGCCGCCGAGCGGGAGATGATCGACGGGTTGCGATGCAGCGGTCTTGCCAGCGGCGTGGTCACGGCAGGCGGTGGCCCTGTGCTGGGTTTCGACAGCACAGGCGCTTTTTCGATCATGCCTCCAGCTCCCAGAAAAGTCGCCGATGTCACCGGCGCCGGCGACGCGCTCGCGGGTGCGACGGTCGCGGCGCTGCTGCGCGGCCTGCCGCTGCGCCAGGCCCTGCGCGAAGGCGTCGCGGCGGCGACGCTGACCATCGAGAGCGCCAACGCGGTGCCCGAATTCTCCGCGGCGAGCTTCGCGGAAGCGCTGGCCCTTGTGCCGGATGCCAGGGAAGTGGCATGAGACCGGCAAATTCATGACGCAGCAAAGCTTGCGCTGTCCTGATGGATGCGCCGCATTCCGGATTGGAGATCAGAAATGACGCCAGAGACCGCCCGCCCTTTCATCGATATCCATGCACCGGTGGCGCAGGCCCTGGCCGCCGGGCGTCCTGTGGTGGCGCTCGAAAGCACCATCATCACCCATGGCATGCCCTATCCCGACAATGGCGCCATGGCGGCCAATGTCGAAAAAATCATCGCTGACGGCGGCGCCGTGCCAGCGACGATCGCCGTGGTCAACGGCCGCATCAAGGTCGGGCTTTCGGACGGCGAACGCGAATCGCTGGCGATGACGGGTGACGCCATGAAGCTGTCGCGCGCCGATCTCGGCTTCGCCGTCGCGCAAGGCCGCACCGGGGGCACCACGGTCGCCGCGACCATGATCGCGGCTGACATGGTCGGGATAAAGGTGTTCGCCACCGGCGGCATTGGCGGCGTGCACAAGGGCGCGGAAAAGAGTTTCGACATCTCGGCCGACCTCGACGAACTGGCGCGCACGCCGGTCATCGTCGTCTCGGCCGGCGCCAAGGCCATTCTGGACATCGAAAAGACGCTGGAAGTGCTGGAGACGCGCGGCGTGCCCGTCGTCGGCCATGGCTGCGAGACGATGCCGGCCTTCTGGTCGCGGCAGTCGCCGTTCCGCGCGCCATTGACCTTGCACAGGCCGGAAGACATCGCGCATTTCTACCAGACGCGCATGGCTCTGGGACTTGGCGGCGGCTTACTGGTCGCCAATCCGGTGCCGGAAAACCACGAAATCCCCGCTGAAGAAATGGCCGGCTACATCGAAGCCGCGCAGAAGGCCGCCGAAGCCCTCAACGTCACCGGCAAGGCGGTGACGCCGTTCCTGCTGGGAAAAATCCTCGAACTCACGGGCGGCCGCAGCCTGAAGACCAACATCGCGCTGGTCGAGAACAATGCAAGGCTGGCGGCGAAGATAGCCAAGGCGCTTTAGGGTCGCGCGGCGAAGGCTCCCTCACCCGGATTGCCAAGACCGAATTGCCAAGACCAAATTGCTAAGAGCAATTCCGGGCAATCCGACCTCTCCCCGAGGGGAGAGGAGCTGCCGGCGCCAAACTCTTCTCCCCCGGGGAGAAGGTGGCCGCGAAGCGGCCGGATGAGGGGGCGGCCTCGATGTATCCCCTCCGTAGCAGCCAGCGTCAGGTCAAATCACTTCCCCGCCCGCCGCCCCGCTTCATAGGCGCGGCGCGCCCACACCGTCATCTCGTCGGGATCGTCGAAGGCACTGTCGGGAATGCTCCAATAGGGCATGGCGACGAGCTTGCCGTGGCGCGTGCCGGTATAGGTCCATTGCCGGCAGCCGGCGGCCTCGAAATCGGGCACGCTCTGCTCGTCGGCTTTCAGCATTAATTCACCGCGAATGACAACGGCGATGATGACATCGTCGAAATAGATGCCCTTGCCGCCGAAGAGTTTGCGGATGCTGACCGGGCCCAGGCCCTCGAAAAGCTCGGCGATGCGTTCATTGTCCATGCCGCGATCATGTCACCGGCATTTGACATTGTCATCGCGCAGCCGAAATCATGCTGACAGGTTGTGAACATTCCGTCGGAGTCGTTTCGTCATGCCGCTTCTGCTCAAAGGATCCTGTCGCTGCAACGCCGTGCGTTTCGAGGTGGAAAGCCACACGCCCGTACCGTTCATGCTCTGCTACTGCTCGATCTGCCGCAAGCAGCAGGGCGGCGGCGGTTTCGGCATCAATCTCGGCGCCGATTACGCAACGTTGAACATCCGGGGCAAGAGAAATCTTGGCGTCTACCGGGCCGAGATCGAGGACGATGAGCATCCCCGTTGCGAGGTCTCGACCGGCGAGCGCAATTTTTGCCGCAAATGCGGGTCGGCGCTCTGGCTCTACGATCCGACCTGGCCGGAACTGGTGCACCCCTTCGCCTCGGCGATCGACAGCGACCTGCCCGTTCCGCCCGAGAAGGTGCATCTGATGCTGAAGTACAAGGCGAACTGGGTCGAGCCTGATGTTGGGCCGAAGGACAAAGTCTTCGACGTCTATCCCGAAGAATCGATCGCCGACTGGCACAAGCGGACAGGCATGTGGGTGGATTAGCTTTCTTCACGGGGTGAAGGTGCCGGCAGGCAAATGAGGCCGCACAAACTAACGAGAGGGCACCGCTGCCCCTCATCCGGCCCTTCGAGCCACCTTCTCCCGTAGCGGGGCGAAGGGAGGTCAGGCCGAGGCGCGTGCCTCGGCCAGCGCCTTGAGATCGGCCGGCTTCAGTTCGACGGATTCACCGCAACCGCAGGCCGAACTCTGGTTCGGATTGTGGAAGGTGAAGCCGGTGCGTAGCGTTGTCTGCTCGAAATCCATTTCGGTGCCGAACAGGAACAGGGCTGCTTCGGGCGCGACATAGACATGGGCGCCGTCGCGCTCGATGTGGTCGTCCTTGGTGTTGGGCTCGGTCACCAGATCGACCGTGTATTCCATGCCGGCGCAGCCGCCCTTCTTGATCCCGAGTCGAATGCCATGCGCGTTCTCGCGCGTGGCAACGATCTCGCGCACCCGGTCGGCGGCCTTTTCGGTCATCGTAATGACGGCAAAGCGTCCCATGTTTTTCCTTCTCCATTCCATGCAGGTTCAAGGCCTGCCGAATGATTCCTCACCTAAAATGGTGAAGTTTTACCACTGGCGCAAGTGTACCAGGCTCAGCGCTAGTACCAGCCCACCGCGACCTGCGCCTCTTCCGACATGCGGTCGGGCGTCCAGGGCGGATCGAAAGTCATGTTGACCTCGACCCCGGACACGCCTTCGATGGCGCCCACCGCGTTCTCCACCCAGCCGGGCATTTCGCCGGCCACCGGGCAGCCCGGCGCGGTCAGCGTCATGTCGATCTTGACCGAGCGGTCGTCCTCGATGTCGATCTTGTAGACGAGGCCGAGCTCGTAGATGTCGGCCGGGATTTCCGGGTCGTAGACCGTCTTCAGCGCCGAGACGATGTCGTCGGTCAGTCGCGCCAGTTCGTCCGCGGGGATGGCCGAGGCGGAAACGACGCTGTTGCCGGCCGATACGGTCTCTGCGGTGGTGCTCACATCATCCATCGTCGTCACCCGAAAAACTTGCGCGCTTTTTCAAGCGCCTCGGCCAAAGCGTCGACTTCGGCCCTGGTATTATACATGCCGAACGATGCCCTGCATGTGGAGGTTACGCCAAAGCGTTTCAACAGCGGTTGCGCGCAATGGGTGCCTGCGCGGACAGCCACGCCTTGCCTGTCTATCACCATCGAGACGTCATGGGCATGAATACCTTGCAGCTCGAAGGAGATGATGGCGCCCTTGCCAGGCGCATCACCGAAGATGCGCAGCGAATTGATGGCGCGCAGCCGTTCGTGGGCATAGATCTTGAGGTCTTCTTCGTGCGCCGCGATGCGCTCGCGGCCGACAGAGTCCATGTAGTCGAGCGCCGCACCCAGCCCGATCGCCTGCACGATCGGCGGCGTGCCCGCCTCGAAGCGGTGCGGCGGATCGTTGTAGGTGACGATGTCTTCCGTGACCTCCTCGATCATCTCGCCGCCGCCCATGAAGGGCCGCATGCCGGCGAGACTATCCTTCTTGCCATAGAGCACGCCGATGCCCGAGGGGCCGTAGACCTTGTGGCCGGTGAAGACGAAGAAATCGCAATCGAGATCCTGAACGTCCACGGCCATGTGCACGGCACTCTGGCTGCCGTCGACGAGTACAGGAA
>NZ_RZSJ01000023.1:0-23990 GCF_003998025.1 Mesorhizobium sp. M8A.F.Ca.ET.021.01.1.1 | reverse complement strand
CAGAAGGGGTGTCGGGATTGCTTGGCACTCGCGCAGGCCTGCGCGAGTGCCAAGCAATCCCGACACCCCTTCTGCGAGAACGACCACATTCGCGAAGACCACTCCGCCAGCCCGGTCTGTGCGGACGCCGATCACCTTGCCATTGCCATCACGGACGAGTTCCGTCGCGGTCGTCTCACACAGGACCGTCGCGCCAGCCTCGCGCACCTTGCGGGAAAACCATTTGTCGAACTGGGCGCGAATGATCGTGTAGCGGTTGGGTTTCGCCTCATTGAAGTCGTCCGACCGGTAATGAATTCCGGTGTGAGACGTGTCGTCCAACACCCAAAGTCGCTGTTCGACCAGGTGCCGCTCGAGGGGCGCATCATCCCGGAAGTCCGGGATGATCTTCTCCAGCATGTTCGCGTACATTATGGCACCCTGGACGTTCTTAGAGCCCGGATATTCCCCGCGCTCCAACTGCAGTACCTTCAGCCCCTGGCTTGCCAAAGTGTAAGCAGCTGCGTTTCCAGACATGCCGGCTCCGACCACTATGGCATCGAATTGTTCAATCATGTCCTCTCCCTCAACTCGCAAGCTTGTCTCGACTGTGCGGCGACAGCCGCCGGGTGAAGGCTTCCGTCAGTGCGGGCAGGAAGCGGATTGCATCCGTGACGATCCCGAGGTGGGCGAACTCGAAAATCGGCGCGTTCGGATCGGTGTTGATCGCGACGATGAGATCGGCCCCCTCGACCCCAACTCGGTGCTGGATGGCGCCGGAAATTCCGGCCGCGATGTAAAGCTTCGGTCGAATGGTCTTGCCAGTTTGTCCAATCTGTCGATCAGCCGGCATCCAGCCCTTCTGGACCAAGGGGCGCGAACAGCCATGCTCGGCGCCGATCGCTCGGGCAAGATTCTTCACAAGCTGAAGGTTCTCCGCCGCTCCGAGACCGAGGCCTCCCGCAACCACGACATCCGCATAGGCAAGATTTGCCATTGCCGACTGGTTATCCGGTAGGAAGCCGAGGACTTTGGTGACGATATCGTCCTCAACGAGCGACAGCTTGTGCCGCATGACACGCCCGACCGGCTTATCCACCCGTTGCGGCATAGGCATGACCCTTGGTCGCACCGTCGCCATTTGCGGCCGGTAATTTAGTGTATAGATCGTACACAACAATGAGCCACCAAAAGTCGGACGGGTCGCGGCGAGTGAACCGTCGGAATCTACATCAAGTTCGGTGCAGTCGGCCGTGAGCCCCGTCTGCAGGGTCGTCGCTACCGAGCCTGCAAGATCCCTGCCCAGTGTGGTCGCGCCGAGAAGGAGGATTTCGGGTTTATGGGTATTGACCAGATCCGTGAGCGCCTTGGCGAACGGCTCGTTCCGGTAGTCGGCGAGCGGCGGCGCATCGACGATGTAGACAAGATCCGCCCCGTAAGCGAAGGCCTCGGCAACAGCGTCCTCGACCATCTCGCCCGGCGGTCCCAGCACGACGCCCGCGAGCTGGACTTCAAGCTTGTCGGCCAATTTGCGGCCTTCGCCCAGCAGTTCGAATGATACAGGATGCACATTGCCGCGTTCGAGCTCGAGGAAGACCCACACGTGCCGGTAGTCTTTGAAATGGTCGGGAAGTTCTTTCTTTACACCGGCACGGCCGGGGGCAATGCGAGGGGTGGTTTGGCTTGCGGTCGACATTTTCTGCTCCTGGCCGTCACGTGCCGCTGTTGAAGGCCAGCTCATGTTCCAGCGCCGGCCGGCGGGTTAAGATATCGGCGATGAGTTCATCGGCTATGTCCTGCAAGCCCCTTTCCGCGGTGTCGATCTGCGCCGCCCTTTCTGCCCGTGCGGTGGGGGCGAAAACACGCTTGACGACTGTAGGCGAGCCACGCAGACCGCACCGGGTGAGATCGTCAATGCCGGCGTCGGCTGCAGTCCACTTCACGACTTGCCTGCGCGCCGCGCACAGAGCCTGCTGGAGCGAGCCCCGGCGGATTTCGTTGGTGTCTTCCAGCATGGTAATGAGGCAAGGGAGTCTGCTCTTCAGCAACTGGGTGCCGCCTTCGGCGCGACGCGCGACTTCGATCTCTCGCGTATCGAGATCGATGGAGGCAATCTTCGCGACATAGGTAAGTTGCGATAAATCTAGGCGCTTGGCTATGCCCGGTCCGACCTGGGCGGTATCGCCGTCAATCGTCTGCTTGCCGGTGAAGACGATGTCCGGCCTGCCGAAAGTCTCCCCAATTTTTGCGATTGCTTGCGAAAGAGCAAAGGAAGTCGCCAGCGTATCGGATCCGGCAAAATAGCGGTCCGTCAAGAGAACTGCTCGGTCAGCACCGTAACCGAGCGCCTTTCGCAGCGAGTCCTCCGCCATGGGCGGACCCATTGTGAGCACAGTAACCTCGCCACCATGAACGTCGCGCAGTTTGAGCGCTTCTTCGAGGGCGAACAGGTCGTAAGGATTGATGATGGTCGGAACACCCTGACGCATGATCGTGTTCGTCACCGGGTGCACGCGGATCTGTGCCGAATCCGGCACCTGCTTGATGCAGATTACGATATGCATTGGCGGTTTCTCTAAGCTCCCAGTCCGGATTCGTGCTTGGCGGTTCGCCTCATTGCCTGCATCGTTCATGCCAAGTCGTCTTCCTGCCTCTATTCCAGAAGGTGGCTTCGTTTGCTTCCGAGGAGGCGTCATGAGGACTGGATTTGTCGACTTCTCGACATTGTCGCGTCGCAGCCGTGTCGGGCTCATTACTTTCCGAACCGCTTCAGTGCAGAGTCGAGCGGGACGAAGGCGCGGCCAGGTGCGGGACATATGTTTGGATCGTGGTCCCTTAGCACCTTGAACACACGTTGCGTGAGCGGCGAGGAAGTCGCGAAATCTTCGTAGGCGCGTTCCAGCTTGGCGCGCACCCGCGCGGCGATTACCTGGTTAGGCAGACCGGAGAAATCTTCTTCGGCAAGGTATTGGCCCACGCGCTTCATGATATGGAGCCGCGAGACATTCATCACTTTCGGGTCGTAGGAGACGCCAAGGCAGGCGAAGAAGTCCTCCGCGGCCGACAGGCCCTTCAGTCGCGCTAGGATATCGGTGCGATCGATCGGGCGGCTATCAGCGGAGCAGTTCATTGTATTCTCCCGGCGCGTAATTGTGGTGTCGATGCATTGGTGACATTGCTGACGGCGTGCCGACCTCTGGCACGGCGGCTGGGCAAGAGACTTGGCGATCTCAAGCTTTTCTGAAGTGGTGAAGGCGACCCCGAGTTTGACTGCTCTCCATTGCGCAGGGTCGTCACGTTGAGGAAGACCTCACGGCTCGTCGGCTATTGTGCCGCTCGGACCCGGGCCGGAATGAAGCTGTTCTGCACCTCGCCCGCACAGTCCAGCACTGGGAACGGCCCGTAGCTTCTCGGTGATCGCAGGCAGGACCTCAAGCACGCGGTCTACGTCATCTTCGCCGTTGTCACGCGACAAGGAGAAGCGGACTGCCCCACATGCCGCGTTCATAGCGATCAGAACATGGCTCGGTTCCAGTGAGCCAGAGGCACAGGCGGACCCGGCGGAACAGGCGATTCCCAGCCGGCTCAGGACAATTGGAATTGCATCGCCTTCGATACCTTCGAATCCAATGTTTGCAGTGTTTGGCAATCGCTCTTGCGGATCGCCGTTGATGGATGTGTTTGGGATGCGCTGGATGATCCCGTTCTCAAGGCGGTCGCGCAACCATTTTATTCGTTTTGTCTCGTCCATGAATTTCAAGGCGAGTTCGGCCGCCATGCCCAGTCCGACTATGCCGGGTGTGTTTTCAGTGCCTGCACGCCGGTCGCGCTCTTGGTGCCCACCCTTGATCATGGAGGAGAAGCGCACGCCACGTCTTACATAAAGCGCGCCTATCCCCTTTGGACCATGCAGCTTGTGGGCGGAGAGCGACAGCATGTCGATCGCGGTCGATTTCAGCTCAATCGGAAGCCTTCCGACCGCCTGCACTGCATCAGTGTGGAAAAGCGCGCCGACTTCCCTGGCTAGATCGGCAAGCTTAACCACGGGAAAGATCGTACCGGTCTCATTGTTCGCCCACATTATCGAGACGATTGCCACTTGTGGAGTGAGAGCGGTTCTGTAGGCGTCCAGGTCGAGCCGGCCGTGGTGATCGACTGGGATAATGTGCACCTTGACGCCGCGCGTCTTTTCAAGGTGCGCGCACAACTTCAGAACGGCCGGATGTTCAACCGCGGAAGTCACTATTTCCGTTCGGTCGGGCATCACCTCCAGCGCCGAAAGGATGGCTGTACTGTCGCTTTCAGTCCCGCCCGAGGTGAAGATGATCTCGTCCTCGAATCCCGCGCCGATGAGGGCTTGCAACTGTTGCCTCGCCTTTCTCACGGCTTCAGCAACCGATGCGCCATAGGCGTGCATGGACGAATGATTGCCAAATTGCTCCGTAAAGAAAGGCAACATCGCTCCAACGACTGCAGGATCAACCCGCGTCGTTGCGTTGTTGTCGAGATAGACAGGGTTCATGGGAGTGATCCTTCAACTGCTGAAATGATTCAAGGGTAGGCGGGCCATTGAACCTCTGGCGCATATCGTATCTGGTAAGGTGGGCGGCCGGGCGAGCGATGGCTTGGCTGACCGGTCGCTGTCGACATTGCCCTTTGGTGGCGGCATCTGCCGGGAATTCAGCTGTTTCGGGCAATTTTGTTTGCTTGCCCACGGCAACGATCGATGATCGCGATTTGGCGCATCACCGAACGCAATTGTTCCGGGCCGACAGTGCGTGTCGGCCGGTTCCAGAGCGCCGGCGGTGCCGGTTCGACGCAGTATTCCTTGGCGTCGCTATAGTCGAACATAGCCTGTTCCCTCGCAATCATTTGCAGGACTTGCCGCAGCCGCACGTCTCACGCGCATTGGGGTTATCGAAAACAAAGCCGGATGTTTCGAGCCCAGTGACGAAGTCCACGGTCATGCCGGCTGCATGGGGTTGGGAGCCTCTATCCATGAACACCTTGAGCCCATCTCGCTCGATGATCGCATCGCCCTCACGTGAGACGCTCTCCAGGCCCATTGAGTATTGGAAGCCGGCGCAGCCGCCGGCATGGACCATGATGCGAAATCCTTCCGCCGGCTCGCTGGCGCGGTAAAGAGCGGCCTTGATGGCGGCAACAGCGTTGTCGGTGAGCGTAATCATGGCTCGATTTCTCCTCGGTCCGACGTTTTCGCGGATCATCTCGCATGGACCGTGCCAAAGGGAAGACGTGTCAAAAACCGTAGGACATCCCGACGTCTCTTATGCTCGATTGCTGGGGAGACGTCCGACAACCGACACTTACTGTCGGATTTGTCGCGTCCGCGTCACAGGAAGGGCGCCTGAGTTCGCGATGCACTCACGCGTAAAGCAATGAACAGAGCCAAAGATGTTCAGAGCTTGCCGCGGAGCAACTGGCACGATTTTTGTGAAGCCTTCGTTGCGGCGGCAAAATTGCCGGCCGATTCACCTTTGGGTTGCCCTCGCAATCGAAGAACGAAGGAGAGCAATATGATCCATCAGACCCGCCTTGAGTGGGAAAGCAGCACCGCCGGTGGTACCCGAATGCTCGATCGGCCGATTGGCGCCGACCACCCAACAATCGCTCTCTACCGGCGATTGGCCGCTGACCGCCCGGAGACAGGATTCGACTGGCATGTGCCTGACGATCGATCGCGTCCGCCGTGCACACCCCTGAGGCCCGTTTTTCGATCGATCGTCAAAAGAAGAACGGGGCAGGGGTAAAAACATGGATCAGCGCAAGAAGCGGTCGCCCAACGAAATCCGGCGTGCGTGGGAAGTCTGTCCGAACATTCCCGCGCGTGATTTCGCAGCCCAATTGGCCATTTCGGAAGCGGAACTGGTCGCGGCCCATTGCGGTTTCGGCGCGGCACGCATCGACCCGCGCGTCAATCACGTTCTGACGGGCCTCGAATTCGTGGGCGAAGTGACGGCGCTGACCCGCAATCAAGGTGCCGTGCACGAAAAGATTGGCGTCTTCAACAGAGTGATAACCGGCAACAATCACGCCATGGTCCTTGGTGACGAATTCGACCTTCGCGTCTTCCCGCAAGCTTGGAGGTATGGTTTCGCTGTTGAAAGGCGCCATCGCGGCGGAATCCAGCGCAGTTTGCAATTCTTCGACGCCACCGGCGCAGCAGTGCATAAGGTGCATCTCAGGCCGGTCTCCAACCTTCATGCCTATCGAAAGCTGGTGGCCGAGCTCGTATCCGCCAACCAGGAGCCGACCATGTCGCTTAAGGCGAGAGTAGCCGACCTGGGCGCGAGGACTGCGGACTGGGCCGGCACGGTGGACGACCTACGCGAGCACTGGAGCCGGCTGACTGACGTCAACCTTCTAAAGACGCTCAAGCTCAGCCGCTGCCAGGCTTTGCGCATGGTCGGCCAGGATTACGCTTGGCTGCTCGACAATGCCGCAGTTGGCGCCGTGCTCCAGCGTGCGGCCGAAGACGAATTGCCGATCATGTGCTTCGTCGGCAACCGAGGTTCTATCCAGACCCATTCCGGCTTAATCAAGTCGGTCAAGCAGATCGGGCCGTGCATCCATGTGCTGGACGAAACGTTCCGGCTGCATCTCAGGACCCACCAAATCCGTGAGGTTTGGGCCGTGCGCAAGCCGACCAATGACAGTCACGTCACCTCGCTCGAAGCATATGGGTCCGACGGCAAGATCATCATCCAGTTGTTCGGTGCGCGCAAGGAAGGCGAACGCGAGCGCGACGACTGGCGGGTTCTGGCGGAAAACCTGCCTCGTTTCCCCGACAGCTACATGAGAAAAGACCGATCGTCGTCGGTGGGACGCCGGCGCCCATCTGCCTCCGCAGCCAGTAGCCGGGCATTGAAGCCGAGACCGGGGACACGATGACGCAATAAGCGCGCTGTATTATCGCAACGCGATGAGCAGGAAGCAATTTGGCGCTGCCCCATCGACCGCATGGTTACGACGAAGCCGCGGCCTTTGGGCCGAGCTCAGAGGTGGCAATAGCGTGAACGCCGCCGACCGTCACTCCCCACCAGGCGGTCAGGTTTTGCGGTTCGGGCCGAGCAAAAATACTGTCAAGACAGCGAGGAACGTGGCAACCGCGCTGTAGACAAAGACACTGGCAATACCCGTGTGATCCACCAATAGGCCACCGAAAGTTGTGCCGGCTGCGATGGCCACTTGGAAGGTTATGACCATCAGTACACCAGCGCTCTCGGCCTGTTTCGGAGCGGCGCGTAGCACCATCCATGTCTGCAATCCGACCGGGACCGCGCCAAAAGCAAAGCCCCATACGGCAACTGCAATTGCCGAGGTCAAGGCCGATGCTCCCATAGTCAGGAGCGAGACAGCGGCTACGGCAATGAGCAGGGGCGGCAGGGCCGCGACCGCCTTGAGACTGTGTTTGGTGAGGAATGCGCCGGCTAAATTGCCGAAGACGCCGGCCGTGCCAAAAGCAAGGAACACGAGCGGGATTGACTTCTTTTCGAGCGCAGGAACGCTCTCGAGAAAGGCGCGGATGTAGGCGAAGCTGGCAAAATGGCCGGAAGCGACCAATAGCACGACTAGCACCGCAACCTTCATCGCCGGATTCTTCGCGACATCCAGCGGACTGCGGAATCTGCGCACTTCGATCGGAGGCAGTGGCGGAATGGTTACGAGTTGCACGAGCAGCGCAACGGCACTCACGATTGCGGCGACCTTGAACGAGGCTCGCCATCCCCAAATGTCACCGACATAAGCGCCGATTGGAGCCGCGCAGACGGAGGCGACAGAAACGCCGGTGAGGATGATCGACATGGCGCGCGGCATGAGGTGACTTGGAACCAGCCGCATCGCCAACGCTGCCGAAATAGACCAAAAACCACCAAGCGATATGCCAAGGACGACGCGTGCCGCCAGCAAAACCGGCAGCGACCCCGCAACCTCTGCCAGAACGTTCGACAGGATCAGCAGGAGCGTCATCGCCCAGATGACGACCCTGCGGTCCAGACGCTTTGTCACGATGGCGATTATCGGTGCCGAGATCGCCGCGACGATTGCGGTCGCTGTTAGCGCCTGTCCAGCCGTGCCCGTGGTGATACGGAGATCATGCGCGAGCGGTGTCAGAACGCTGGCGGGCAGAAACTCTGCCGTCACAAGCCCGAAGGTGCCGAAGGAAAGCGAAATGATGGCACCCCATGCAGGGCCAGAACGTTGATAGGGACTTTCTGGGTCAAGCCGATCTCGGTCGAACAAAGCCGCGTCCACTAAATCTGTCGCCGATTCGGTCATGAATGAGTTCTCCGGCTAGGAGCTGTTGCAGCAGGGGTGGCTACATCGCCGGGGATCAAAGCCGCGAGACCTTCCGGCGGCGGCCAGTCGGCATCAGTCGAGGCCTCGGCGCCCGACGCATCCGAGGCCTCATCGGAGGGCCGACGGACCCAACCGTCGACAATGCGGGAGAGTTCTCGGCGCGGTCGCATCGATCGCATTCGTCGAAGTGCGGTCTGTTCACTGCGAACCAAGCAAGCCGAACGCGGTGTCCTCGATCGAGGCCTTGATGGGGGGATGATCGACGATCTCTATATTGCTTTGAAGCAGGAAGTTCCGTCGCCATATGTGGTTATCCTGGCAGCCAGAATTGAGCGGTTGTCGCAAGCACCAAGGCGGTCGCAATGAGTGCAACGAGGCGGAAGTCTGATCGATGGCTGCGGTTCGATGGCCGCGCGATCGACAAAATTGAGGTGATGAGTTATCCCTTTTGAAGCCGTTGCTCCCAATTCTGGGATAAGGTAATTGCAGGCGGTCCCAGCAACGTCGGGCGGCCTTTTTGGTGATCGAATTCATGGGACGACACTCTCGGTCCGTGACGCATCTGCGAATGACTCCGCAAGTTCCGTGCCATCAACGACAAATCTGGCTCTGCTGAGCGGGTGGTGGAGGCACGAGCGTGGGCTATCCCAAGAGCTTGCCGCAAGGTTGTTCGAAGTTGAGGTGCCGGATAGACCGCAAATATGTCGGGCGGCCTGGGGTTGGCCAACACGAAGATGCGCAAGTTCAAAAGGACGAGCTGAACCCTTGCCGATATCCATCCGAGGCTGATCTGGAGAAGGTCAAGAACTGCGTCTTGAAGGCTTCCGCCGCACCGGCAAATGCTAAGCCAAGGTGCTGGGCAAGATGGACAGGGCCATCCAACCCGTCGACTGGACGCTCATTAATGGCGTCGGTGTGGCTCTGTAGCTGGCGAGAAAAACGCCCTGCTGAAAGACAAAAGCTCGTGTGGCCGGCTCTGAAGGACGGCCAGTGAGGCAGGCGAGGAGAGGCTATAGCCCATTCGTGTAGACTGATCTTGTCCCACGGAGGCGGCTAACCACCCCGCCAGACATCATCGAGGGGAGCGCCACTAGGCTTACCCCAAGTGTTGGTCATTTCCACCTGGGTGACCTCGGCCAAGTCACCAAGCCGCTTAGAGCAAGCTTTCGAACTGGATGCTCCCCGGGCACATGATCGGCTAGCTGTGAGCTTTCGGGAGGTTGTCCATTCGGACCGGACCGAGGAGACTGGAGTTACCACGCTTCAGCATCCATCGGAGGATCCGAATGAACATCCATAAGAATGCCCGTCTCACACCGCTGCGTCGAGAGGAGATGGCGCTGTCGGTGATAGAAGGCGCTTTCTCCAAAGCCCATGCGGCGCGTGTCTACGGCGTGTCGGCCAAGATCGTGGCGCGCTGGGTCGAGCGCTACAAGTCCGAAGGGCGGGCCGGCATGATCGACCGTTCCTCGCGGCCCGCCCATATGCCGCAGGCCACCGCTGCGTTGATCGCCGAGCGCATCATGGCGCTGCGGCGGCAACGTTGGACCGGCAAGCACATCGCCCATGAGGTCGGCGTCTCGCCCGCCACCGTTAGCCGGGTTCTCAAGCGTGCCGGACTGTCGCGGTTGCGGGATATCGAACCGGCCGAGCCGATCCGACGCTACGAGCGCGAGCATCCTGGCGAGATGATCCATATCGATATCAAGAAGCTCGGTCGTTTCGAGCGCATCGGTCATCGCATTACCGGCAAGCGCACCGGCAATGCCAGCTCGCGCGGCAGCAGTTGGGAGTTCGTCCATGTCTGCATCGACGACGCCTCCCGCATCGCCTTCTCGCAGATCCTGCCCGACGAGAAAAAAGAAAGCGCCATCGCCTTCCTCAAGGCGGCGGTGGCCTACTACGCCAGCCTCGGCGTCACGATAGCCCGCGTCATGACCGACAACGGCTCCTGCTACAGATCAAAGGCCTTCGCCAAGGCCTGCCGCGATCTCGGCCTCAAGCACGTCAGGACAAGACCCTATACACCCAAGACCAATGGCAAGGCCGAGCGCTTCATCCAGACAGCACTGCGCGAATGGGCTTATGCCATCGCTTATCCGACTTCAGATCACCGCGCCGCAGAGTTGCCGGTCTGGCTGCACAGATACAATTGGCACCGTCCCCACGGGAGCCTAAAGTCCAAAACACCTATCAGTCGCCTCGCTCTAACCGAGGACAACCTGTTGAGGCTCCACAGCTAGCGATCCCACCAGTTGAGTTGCTCCAAGTCGGTGTCTAGCTTTCTACATTCTGTGTCCGACGCTGGACAAGAATGTTGCAATCCCGACCAGCAAGTCAGCGCAGGCGCCACCTGTTGCCCAGCAAACGGCAAGGATTATCGAAAGACGAATTCGGCACGGAGCTTGCACCAACGATTGCATGCAAATGCCGACAGCATCTCATGAACGGTCTCTCGATTCTGGCGCGGTTAAATCGCGGCCGGTTCCAGATCATGTCCCGCCCGAAATGGTGAGGGACTTCAGCCTGTTTACGTCGCCCGGCATGTTGCCGACCGCTAACGGGGATCCGCATGCAGCGGTTGCTTGCGTTCATGCCGGGCCTCCGATCTTTTATTCAACCAGCAACACGCGCGACGGTCGGGGTACCTGGGTCATCACTCGCGCGAGCGACCAGCGCCGGGTGCTGCAGGACACCGAAACGTTTTCCAGCCATCGCAGCATCTTCGCCTCTGTGCTCGGCGAGAGCTGGCCGATGATCCCGCTTGAGCTCGATCCGCCATTCCACGGTGTTTTTCGCTCACTGCTCAATCCGCTGCTTTCGCCAAAGCGGGTAATGGCATTGGAGCCGGCTGTCCGGGAACGAGCGATCAAGCTGATCGACAGGATCGCCGCATCAGGCACGAGCTGCGACATCATGAAGGATTTTGCAGTTCCGTTCGCGGTCAATATCTTCCTTCGCTTTATTGGGCTTTCGGACAACGGACTAGAAACATTTGTCGGCTGGGCTAGAGATCTGCTCCACGGCGATAAGGAGCAACGACCACCCGCAGCCCGGACGATCGTGGCCTTCATCGACGAACTTGCCACCGAGCGCCGCAAGGAGCCGGTCGATGATTTCATGACCTTCATCGTGAAGGCAAAGGTCGAGGGTCGTCTGCTCAGTGACGAAGAAGTCCGTGGCATCGGCGTGCTTGTGTTCGTCGCGGGACTCGACACGGTCTCAGCAGCCATATGCTTCGACTTGGCCCATCTCGCGCGCAACCCCAAAGATCAGGAATTGCTACGAAGCGAACCGGACCGGATTGCCGTCGCTGCGGAAGAATTGCTGCGCGCCTATTCGACCATTCAGATGATCCGAGTGGCAACGAAGGATGTCGACTTCAAAGGCGCGCCGATCCGCAAGGGAGACTATGTTTCCTGTGCCACGATGATTGCCAATCGTGACCCGGCGGAATTCGAATGCCCGAATGAGATCGATCTGGCGCGCGAGGACAACCGGCACGCTGCCTTTGGCTATGGTCCCCATCGTTGTCTTGGCTCACACCTTGCCCGGCGGGAGATTGTCATTGGCCTGGAGGAGTGGCTGGCGCGCATCCCAGCCTTTCGGATCAAGACAGGGACTGAACCTATCACCTTCGGCGGCCATGTGTTCGGGATCGAGAATCTGATCCTGGACTGGTCCTGAAGTTTCAGCCAACGACATTGGAGTTCGCTATGCGTGTCGTCGTACATAAAGCCAGATGCCAGGGTCATGCGCGCTGCTGGGCGCGGGCGCCGAGAGTCTTCAAGCTTGATGACGCCGGCTACATCTTGCCCGGTGATATTGATGTTGCCGATGGGGAGCAACTGCTTGCCTCAAAAGGGGTACGAGCCTGCCCCGAACAAGCTCTGGAAGTTGACGAGCCCCCCGCTAACTCAGTTGTAGAGAGAGACACACGCAAAGTGCAGACTGGCATCGGGAAGGATAAAACAATCATACAATTCGCGACAGACCCTGTCGACCACGCGAAAATTACCGAACTGCGTGACCGAGAGGCGATCCGCAACTGCCTGTATCGGTACTGCCGCGGGATAGACCGCGCCGATGAGGCGGCGCTGCGTAGCGCATACTGGCCCGAAGCGTATGACAGGCACGGTCCCTATTGCGGACCGGCAGAGGACTTCATCCAATTTGCTCTCGGTCTGCCGGGGCACCGTAACATCCATCAAATCACGAACAGCCTGATCGACTTCATCAGTTCAGCAGAGGCCGCGGTCGAGAGCTATTTCACCGCGCTGCAACGCGGACCGGATACAGACCAAGAAATACGTCAGACGCTGCTTTGCGGCCGTTACTGCGATCTGTTTCAGAAGAGGCAGGACGAGTGGCGAATTGCGGAACGGACAGTCGTCTACGATTGGGTTGAGGAGCAAATCCCGCCAGCGATTCTTGAGGCAGATAGGTTCGGCCGGCGACAGCCGATTGGAGCACAACATCCAGACGATCCCATCTACCAGTTGCTCAAGGGTCACATCCCCACCGACCAAGATGGCGTCGAGGGTCCCCAACTGGGAGCTGCATAAGTGGGTAGAAATGGAGGATGAGCGCCCTACGGGAACGACATCTGTGTGGGGCCGCAACTGGCGGTCACTGCAACGATTTGGCTCGGCCCTTCATTCCGCCCAAGGTTGATGGGCTGAGATCACAAGCGGTCATCGTGGAGAAGCTCTCGTGAAACTGGCAGCACGCACCGTAATCATCACAGGCGCTGCGGGCGGGATCGGCCGTGCCCTGGTCGATATCCTTGCCGCGGACGGAGACACTGTAGTTGCGGTGGACCTTCCGGGCAGTGGTGTGGTTGAACTGGCTCGGGATCTCGGGTCGCCGCACGTCGGTCTGGAGTGCGATGTGTCGCGAGAGAAGGACATGCTCTCACTTTTCGGCCAGGTCGAAGCACGGTTCGCGCAAATCGATGTCCTCATCAACAATGCGGCGGTTGGACCCACGATGGATAGGATCATCGACACCGCTGTCGATACCTTCCGACGCGGCGTGACAGTGAACCTTATTGGGCCATTCGTTATGGCCAGGGAAGCGGCGCGGCGAATGAGGCCGGGCGGTGCGATCGTCAATGTGGCTTCGATGGCGGGCGTGGTCGGCAATCCCAGGCGCAACGCCTACGCAGCCTCGAAAGCTGGCGTGATCTCGTTGACAAAGTCCCTTGCATGCGAGTGGGCTATGCGAGGAATCCGCGTCACGGCGGTGGCGCCGGGCTCCGTCCGCACCCCAATGGTCACAGAACTGGCACGCGCTGGCAAAATGGACCTCGCGGCGATACGCCGCCGCGTGCCGATGGGGCGCTTGGCTCGCCCCGACGAGATCGCCAGGGTCGTGCGTTTTCTGAGCAGCACGCAGGCGCGCTACATCACCGGCTCGGTGCTGGCAGTCGACGGAGGCTGGATGTCATTCAACCAGCCGGGGGATGCTCACCCGCCGGTGGATGGTGCGCTCCAAGCCGAGCTCTCCTGTCCGGCCGAATGCACAGATGCGCGAATCGTGCTCGTCACCGGTGGCGCAAAAAGCATTGGCGCGGCCGTCGCTCGCCGCTTTGCCGCGAACGGCGACACCGTCGTGATTGCTGATAAAGATGGCACTGCAGCGGCAGAGCTGGCTACATCGCTCCCCGGCAAGCATCTGGCGAAATCGCTGGACGTGGCCGTCGAGAGCGATGTGGTGTCGGTGTTCGAAGAACTGAGGGGACGCTTCGGGTATATCGATGTTCTGGTCAATAGTGCTGATACCGCCGACAGGATTGTGCCTGCGATCGAGCAACTGTCGAAACAGCTCGAACACGTCCTGGATGTCAACCTTACCGGCGCTTTCACCTGCGCGCGCGAAGCGATCAAGGCTATGCGCCGGGGCGGCGTGATCCTCAATCTCGGGTCGATCGACAGCTTTCTGCCGTTCGCGCCGCGCCATGCCTACGGCGCCTCCAAGGCGGGGATGGATATGCTGACCCGTTGCATGGCGGCCGAACTCGGGCCGGTCGGAATTCGGACAGCCACCGTCGCTCCTGGCCACATCCGCACGCCCGCACTTGCTCAGTTGGCCAAAGCCGGCCGCATCGACCTGGCAGCAATCGGACGACGCATCCCCATGGGCAGGATGGGACGGCCAGAAGACGTCGCAGATGCATCGTTCTTCCTTGCTTCGTCTGACGCCTCATACATCAACGGCTCGATCCTCTACGTGGACGGCGGCTGGACCTCGTTCGGTGATGCGGGAAACGCCAGCGAACTCTATGACGAATGTTTTGCGGAGGCCGCAGGTTAATTGCCAGGCCTTCGCAGGCGACCGGCCGAGCATTATGAAGCCTCGGCTCCACGACGCACCTGAGGTGCTTGAGATCCAAGCATGTGCATGCCGAGCACATTCCCGGTCGGCTGACGTGTCTATAACGAGGAGAAATCATGGAATTTGCCACTTTCATTCTGGCCGCCCAGCGTGGCTATCACCAATCCTCAGAAAGCGTCATCCGCAACTCCATCGAACAGGCCGTCGCTTCGGAGCAGGCTGGGTTCAACACCGCGTGGTTTGCTGAGCACCACTTCAACAATTACAGCCTCATACCATCCCCGCTGATGATGGTGGCGCACTGCGCCGGCTTGACAAGCACGATTCGCCTGGGCACTGCCGTCTGCGTGCTGCCGCTTTACCAACCGCAGCGCCTGCTGTCCGAGATCGGCTTCGCCGACATCGTTGCGAACGGCCGTCTCGAGCTCGGCGTAGGCTTGGGATACCAGCAGTTCGAGTTCGAACGGTTCGGCGTGGACATCAATGAGGCGCCGGCCGTCTTTTCGGAATACCTGGACATCATTCTCAAGGGCCTCAACCAAAACGTCTTCGAACACGACGGCCAGTATGAGAAGATCCCCCCAACAGCGATTTCGGTCCGCACAGTCCAGCAGCCGACGCCGCCTATCTGGATCGCTGGCGGAGCCGCACGGATGGCTCGGGCCTACCGCGAGGGGCACAATTTTTTTGTCACAGCCTTCCACGACGGCTTAGAGACTTTGACCACACTGCGTGAATCAGTCGAGAGGGCGGCGGCATCCGAGGAAAAGAACGTCACCGACGTCAAGATATCGCTGCTGCGCTGCTGCTATGCCAGCCACGACGAGTTGGAGATCAACAGCTATCTCGACAATGCCCGCTTCCAGCGCCGGCTTTCTGAAGCCCTGCATCAGCGCCGCCAACAGAGCCACGATGGCTACCTGCTGCAGGAGACACCGACCCAGCAGGATCTGTCCTTCGAGACCATGCGCAAAAATTTGCCGATTGGCAGCGTAAATCGCGTGATTGATCGCCTGCTGGAAGAGATCGATATCTTGAAACCGGACCAGATCGCAGTTCAGACTCAATTGGGCGACTTCGACCAAAAGACGATGCTGCGCCAGATCGAGCTCTGGGGCGACAAGATCATCCCTGCGGTCAACAAGGCGCTTTGTCATGCCGGAAGCTGAAGCCGGCCGTTACGATGATGGCTGCCTATCCAGCGCGCAATGGCGTGGGTCCGAGCTAGGGAGGAGCTTCGATCAGCATGTGCTGCCCTGCGTACATTCACGTTCGCTTGAGGAGGTCCAGGCGGGCGAGGTGTTGGCGACGGAGGGGACAGGCCTTTCGTCTGTCGAATTGCGTGATGTCTTGGCCGCAACTTTCCCGTCTACCTCCAGCAGCGTATTCGCTTTGGAGGAGTTGAGCGAGCCCGAGCCGGAACTGGAAGAGGAGCTGCTACGCCGGCTGCTGCTAGCGCATGCTGCGCCGGCCGACCCGGCGAGCGCCCGCTTGGCCAAGATCATCGCCCGGCGTGCGATGCGCATGGACCATCTTTGGCGGGATCTTGGCCTCTCAAATCGCGCTGAGCTCAGCCGCCTGCTTGCCAGACATTTTCCCGCGCTGGCGGCAGGCAACACAGAAAACATGAAATGGAAAAAGTACTTTTACCGCAAGCTGTGTGAGGCCGAAGGCTTTTCGTCATGCACTGCACCCAGTTGTCGGGAATGCCAGGACTTCGAAAGCTGCTTCGGCCCGGAGGAAGTTGAGAGTCGCCTCTCGCCGACCAGGAATGCCGGTTAGTCACTTCGCTTGATCGCAGCTGCGGACAAACGCTTATCGCGGCGCCGTAGTATGGAGGAAGGGATGTTCATCGCCTCGCGATATTTGGTGACGGTACGGCGAGCGACATTGATGCCGGTCTGCTTGAGCTGAGCAACGATGTCTTCGTCGGAAAGTACCTTGTCGAGCGATTCTTCGGCGATGATTGCCTTGATCCGATGGCGGACAGATTTGGCGGAGTGCGCGTCGCCGCCCTCGCAGGATGCGATTGTCGCTGTGAAAAAATACTTCAGCTCGAACACCCCGCGCGGAGTTAACATGTACCTGTTCGAAGCCACCCGGCTTACCGTCGACTGGTGCATTTTGATCCCGTCAGCGACATTTTTGAGACAGAGAGGCCGCAGATGGGCGACGCCGTGTGTAAAAAAGGCATCCTGCTGGCGCACGATTTCGGTCGCAACCTTAAGGATCGTCTTAGCGCGCTGCTCGAGGCAGCTGATCAGCCAGTTCCCTTTTTCCTGGCAATGGTCGAGAAACGCTTTGCCTTCCGGATTTTGATTGGTCAGCTGCGAGATTTCGGCGACATAGGTGTGGTTGATCAACACTTTGGGCAGCGTGGCCGGATCAAGCTCCACCCGCCATCCACCTTCGGACTTGGGCATTACCCAGACGTCCGGTACGATGGTTTCCGGCGTCCCGGACTGGAACCGGTCTCCAGGCTTGGGATCGAGCGCGCGGATTTCGTTCCTCATGTCGAGGAGATCCTCCTCGTCGACTCCGCAACGCTGCTTCAATCCCTGAAAATCCCCCCGTGCAAGCATCTCGAGATTGGCGACCAAAGCTGCCATAGCCGGGTCGAACCGGTCTTGCTGGCGCAGCTGAATCTCCAGGCATTCGCTGAGAGTTCGCGCAAAAATCCCCGGCGGATCAAATTGCTGCAAGATTCCGATGACCCGTTCCACATCAGCTTGCCGAACGTTTAACCTCCTGGCCAGATCGAAAAGGTTTACCTGAAGATAGCCAGTGTCCTCCAGATGGGCGGCGAGCTGTCCGGCAATCAGCCGCTCCTGGGGGGTGAACGGGGTGAGGGCGACCTGGCGGGCGACATGGTCGTGCAATGTTTCGGTGTGGGCGGTAAACTCCTCGACGGCAGGTCGATCGTTGCCGCTACTGCGTTGCGACTTCCATTGCCCGCGCCCGCCAGACGGCCCGCCAATGGGCGATTCGCCGATTTCGCTTCTGCTTTGACTGCTCCGCTGATCCACCCCTGACAGCGGCGAATCGTCGTCAAACGGGTCAGGCTTCAAAACGGGGTTCCTCTCGAGTGCCTGCTGCACGAGCTGATGGAGTTCAGTATGCGTCAATCGCAGCAAGCGAATAGCTTCAATGGCTTGAGGCGATAAGACCATACGTTGCTTCTGGCGTTGAAGCAGGCTTGCTGAGAGATGCATGTTGAACCGTAATCTGCCGAGGATGCTCTAGTGTGTGCTTGGGTTGTGTGAGACTTGCCACTTCTGGGTCATGCCGCCGCCTTCAGTTTGTCGAGAACGTTTTGCGGGGATGAAACGCCATAGGGGTCCGTCTCGCAGTTGTCACAGAAGCCTTCCTCCTCGAACCACTGCTCCACCACGCCATCGTCGATCAGAGCGGCGTATCGCCAGGAGCGCATGCCAAAGCCCAGATTGTCCTTCGCGACCAGCATGCCCATTTTGCGCGTGAACTCGCCCGACCCGTCTGGGATCAGCTCGATCTTCTGCAGCCCCAAGGACTTTCCCCACGCATTCATGACGAAAGCATCGTTGACCGAGACGCAGTAGATCGCGTCAATTCGCAGTTCCAGAAATTGATCATAGAGTTTTTCGAAATCGGGCAGTTGGAAGGTCGAGCAGGTCGGGGTGAAGGCGCCAGGCAGCGAGAACAGGATGACGCGCTTGCCCCCGAAATAATCGTCGGAGGTCTTGTTCTCCCACCGATAAGGATTTGGCCCCCCGATCGACTCATCGCGAACACGCGTGCGAAAGGTCACGAGAGGAACGTTCTTTCTGTCGGTCATTGATTTGCTCCCAGGCCAAAGTGGTACGGTGCATTTTTCGGTTAAACTGAAGCGGCATCGACTTCGGTCGACAGTTCCGGCAGCCTCGCGCCTTGGCGTGGTTGCCTCGGACCGGTCTTGTGCAAGACCGCCCCCGAGCAGGCACGTTTAAAGGCGACGAGCTTCCGCGGAGACGGGGAATTTCGCTCGCGTGCTTTATCGAGCTTTGAGAGGTAGGCATGGTCTGCAACCGTGATTTTGACTGCGTTCTATCGACCGAGTCGCAAGCGCCATGCCAATTGACCCGATGCCTTGGGTTCACTTCGGTTTTTGCAGCAACTTTCGTGTTGTGCAGTAATGCCGGTCGATATTATTGCTCAAGCAGCACTGGAAATTGGGTGCGACTCCGTTCGGCAAACCCGGCCTTTGTCCGAAGCCGGACACGAATGTCGGAAATAGCCAAACGCCAGGATCTGGGGCGGGTTAAGAAACGTTGCCGTGGGCACCGGCTTCAGCACAATTGCGCCACGCGAGCATGGCTCCCAGCGTCAATGCCGTGCAGCAGCGAGACGAAGTCACTGCAGAATATCAACCTCTGCGAAGTCGTTGAAACCCAGCATGTGCGAGCCGTTCGAGGCGCAGATCAAGGCATGCTCGAGGAAGAGCTCGTGCTCTCGGCAGCAAGTGTTGCGACGTCTGACAAGGATCGTCGCGCTTCAAGGAAAAGAACCTGAATGGTGCACGGCTTGTGAAGGCCGGCGCATGGAAATGGCTGGGCTGATCATCCTCCATGAGGGTTGAATGAAGAGCTGGCCCCTATCTCCCTCAGCTGCAACGGGGGGAGGTAGGGCATGTCCGTCTATCGCGCTGGGTAACATTCCTCGGTGAGGCAATAAGGGGGAGCAATTTCTCATTTCGGCAGACACGACCCAGCTCTCCTTTCATGCGCTGATTCCCCCAAGGGAAATCGCGACTCCAGGCTTCCTATGCAGCGAATCGCGGTGCTGTCCGATGTCCGACAATGTCGGATGCGGATCGTAGCTGGGCTAGATCCGTCACTTTGCCTCGATGGTTTCCCACTGGCCTTATATCTGCTTCGCCCCAAATGCGGCGACATAACCTGTGCGGCATCTGTGAATGGATCGACTTCAATCGAGACCTCGGAGGTCCCGATGCGCGAAGGGAGCTTGCCGATATGACGGCCACCATAGCGAACCACGGTCCGGACGACGAGGGGACTTGGATCGGCGGGCCTGCGGCGCTGGGACACCACCGCCTGGCAATCATCGATATCCAGGGCGGCCGTAAGCCGAGGATGCTCCAGGAGGATGGCCGACCTGACTTGGTGCTCGTCTACACGGGTGAGACTTACAACTACCGCGAGCTGCGTCAACAGCTGGCCGGCCTAGTCCATCGCATGAACACGAGCAGTGACACCGAGGTGGTGCTGCACCGCCCCCGCGAGTGGGGCTCTTCGGCGGGTACACTTTTTTCACGAAATCCGTGAATGTTTCTCGCGACATCATCCCGCAATCGGTGGTGCAGCGGGTGAAGAGCCCGTATCCGGCTATCCAGAATGCCGCCTACGACAAAATACTACGTACGCGGATCACTGCGATGCTGGACGACCTAGTGCCGGCAGTGGCACCGCTGTTGTCCGTCGACAGGTCCCGCGCTTGCTCGGTGCGACCAACAACCTTAAGCGCTAGGGCGTAACCTGACCCTGCAAGATCTCCTCACCGACTATAAGGTGCGCCTCACGATCTGAGACGATGGGACAGGATGGCTAAGGAGGTGCGCCGTCTTGCATGCCCCGCCAGCGAGGCTAACCCTCTTGGCTACGCGCGCCACCAGCGACGCTCCATATCGTCAGGCCTGCGTCTCATGCTCAGATGAGCCGGTATTTGGCTCTCTCATCAGCAAACCGAGAGAGCCCATGCCAAGACGAAGCAAGCAAGACGAACGAGCGTCAGAGATACCCTGCGCCTGACCCATAAACCGGGCAGTCCGGTGGGCCAGGTGGCAGAGCAACTGAGGTTCGGCAAGACTTCGGCTTCCACCTATCTGCGGGCGCTGGAGACGGGCTGTCGTGCAGGCCCTGCATGCGGCTTTGAGGACGATGCGATGTTGAAACACCGTCTGTTGCGCCGAATCGGCCGTCGGCCACACGTTGGGTCGTCATCAGGTTCTCGACAGCTTCCCGGTGTCAAATCCAAACCGTGGTCGGCGATCCCCACCAGGGTGGGAAGGCAGCGCTGATATAGCCGAACGTCGATCAAGTCACGATCAACGATTGCCTCATGTCACATGCCCTGCGGGACTGGAAAACGGAGAAGAACATGTGCGATGCAAAACTGAAGACCGTGCTTTCGCTTTTTTCGCCGGTGGCCAGCAAATTAGATGCTCTCTCGTCCAACGGACCAGCGACGGATGCAAATTGCGTTAAGCTAAATACGAACGAGAACCCGTTTCCGTTGCCGAAGAGCGTAATGCAAAGTGCAATTGCTGCAATCGAACACCAGTATCTTTATCCGGAAGACGACAATCTCAGCTTAAGGGCAGCTGCCTCCGATGCTTACGGATTTTCCAAAGATCAGGTGATTGCCGGCAACGGTTCGTCGGAGCTGCTCGGACTCATCTACAGAGCTTTCCTCGCCCCAGGAGATAGAGTGGCGATGCTGTCGCCCGGATTTTCGTTCAACCGTAAACTTGCCATGTTGCAGGGTGCCGAGTTTCTCGAAATCGCATCGAGCGAAGCTCATCCTCTGCCGATAGAAAAACTGCTGTCCGGCCCCGCAAAAGACGCGAAGTTCATTCTGTTGGCTAATCCGAACAATCCGACCGGAACATTCGTGCCGGTGGCCGAAATCGAACGCCTTGTGGAGCAAGCAGATCGCTTGATCGTCTTGGATGAGGCCTACGTTGACTTCGCACCCGACCATGCCCTGCGCCTCGTCAATAGACATCCGAATCTTTTGATCTTGAGGACTTTTTCAAAGAGCTATGCTGCCGCTGGCGTGCGAGTCGGCTTCGGTTTCGGTCACCCAGAAATCATTGGCAGGCTGCGCAACATCCAGAATGTCTTCAACATGAACGTGATCGGGCAGGCGGTCGGGAAAAGCATTCTTGCGCATCGCCACGCCTACGAAGAGAACCACAGGCACATCAAGCATGAACGACAGCGAGTGACCCTGGCGCTGTTGCAACTTGGCTTTTCCGTAACACCCTCCCACGCAAACTTTTTGCTGGCCCGTGTGCCGGCGGGACAGGAGGGCTCATGCTGGCAAGCCGCGTTGAAAGAGCAGGCGATCCTCATCGCCAGCTTTCCTGACGTAGATTTGAAGAACTGTATTCGCGTCAGCATTGGCACCACAGAGCAGATGGACAAATTCCTTGCTGCCGCCAAACGAGTCTGTATGAACTTTAAGAAGAATCGCGGTGTGCACAAGCATTAAGTCAATTCACATTAAGCGCCAAGTAATAGGTGCTGATATGTCGCCAGCTATGATGATTAGCGAATAAATAATAGGTAATTTGGAGAACAATTAATTGAAGAAAATTTCCGCTTCGGGCCTGACCTTCGGCATCTTCGATCATCTGGACGAAAACGGCGATGACATCGCACAACAATATGCAGATCGGCTGAGCCTAGCAGAAGCGTGCGATGGCTATGGCTTTTATGCGTATCATCTCGCCGAGCACCACTGTACGCCGCATGGCAGAGGTCCATCACCGAATTTGTTCTTAGCGAGCGTCGCCCAGCGAACCCGCAGTCTTCGTGTTGGTCCCATGGTAATGCTACTTGCGCTCTATCATCCGCTGCGTGCCTTCGAGGAGATCTGCATGCTTGATCAGTTGAGCGGCGGCAGGCTTGAACTCGGCATAGGGCGCGGCTCTGCTCCCACTGAATTGGGATACTTCGGGGTTGCTGTAGAAGCAGCACCAGAACAGTATGCGGAGGCCAGTGAGATTCTCATCAATGCGATGAAAGGCGGGACGCTTTCTTATCAGGGCCGCCACTTTGATTTGAAAGACGTTCCGCTGACGTTGAGACCTCACCAATATCCCCATCCGCCGACATGGATCGCCACCAATCGACCCGAGCCGGCTAGCTGGGCCGCCGCGAATGGGGCAAACATCGCCTGCGTCGGACCTTCCACTTCTGTTCGCAGCGTTACCGACGCGTTCCGCGCCGCCAGAATTCACGATGCTGACATTGGCCAGCAAGCGCCATTTCTTGGATTGCTCCGAATGGTGGTGATAGGGCGTTCTGAAACAGATGCGTATTTGCTCGCAGCACCTGCCTATGAACGATGGCTCAATAGCTTCAAATTTCTATACGAACTAAATGCCATTTCCACTCCACCAAACTTGCCTTTGAACTTCGATGCAGCAATTGAAAGTGAATTGTGCGTCGTGGGAACGGCAGATTCTGTCCGAAAAGCTCTCCTTGATCAGCTGGAAGAGGCAGGTGCTAATTATCTTCTGTGTCAACTGGCATTTGGGGATTTGCCGCTGGATGCCTCACTATACACCGCATCGGCCATTCGATCCGAAATCATGGCTCGAGTTGCCGCATCGTGAATCCGTCTGTGATTGGAGGAGCAGCGGCAGCGCTGCTCCTCATTGCGAAACGGTTGTGGGGGCCGGACTAAACCATTGGAGCACGTCCTATCTGATCCAGGTCATATCCTGCGGCTGTGAAGTAGTTGGCACATTCGGCTGGGGTGAAGAGGTCGACGACCGCGCCGAGGCGTCCTGACCTTGCCCCTCTGATCTAATCCGGTTCGAAGTTCGTTCTGGCCCCTCCAGAGGACCAGGACATGAAACGCAGCCGCTTCTCTGAAGAGCAGATCATCGGAATTTTGAAGAAACACGAGGCCGGGGTATCGGTTGGCGATCTGTGCCGCAAGCGGGGGTCAGCGACGCCTCGATCTACAATTGGAAGGCCCGCTTCGGCGGGATGAATGTCTCCAAGGCTCGGCGACCTGAAGGCGCTGGAGGACGAGAACACGCGCCTGAAGCGGCTTCTGGCCGACGCCATGCTCGACAATGCCGCGTTGAAGGACCTTGTGGGAAAGAAATGGTGACGCCCGCGGCCAAGCGGAAAGCTGTCGCTCGCCTGAAGGAAGGCTTCGGGATGAGCGAACGGCGGGCGTGTAAAGCCATCGGCTGTTGCCGCATGACGGTTCGCTACCAGACCAGCAGGCCGGACGACCGCGAGGTTCGCGAGCGGATGAAGGCGATCGCGCAGGTGCGACGCCGGTTCGGCTACCGGCGTCTTCTCGTGATGCTGAGGCGGGAGGGCCTGGTCGTGAACCACAAGAAGCTGTTCCGGCTCTATCGGGAGGAGAAGCTCGCCGTTCGCCGCCGTGGCGGCCGCAAGCGGGCGATCGGGACAAGGGCGCCGATGCTGGTGCCGCTGAGGCCCGACGAGCGCTGGTCGCTCGACTTCGTATCGGACCAGCTCACCGACGGGCGCCGCTTCCGCATCCTGGCCGTCGTCGACGACTGCACGAGAGAGTGCCTGCGCACTCATCGTTGATACGTCTCTCTCGGG
>NZ_RZSJ01000239.1:0-8549 GCF_003998025.1 Mesorhizobium sp. M8A.F.Ca.ET.021.01.1.1 | reverse complement strand
TATATAAGCACTCCATTCAAGATGGCAAAGCACATGCGACCAGTCGTAGGCATCGTCAGCTACTTTTCGATGAAAGCCGGCGGATTTCCCATGAACCGCGCCGCGTGCGGGGCGCTCCAACTTTTGAGAAGCAGGAGCCAATCAAACAACAAATCGATTTCAACCGAGGTCCGGCCAGCGCGGTTCGGGTGGTTTGGATCACGAGGGGACCTCCCCAGTCACGCTGAGAGCGACCATGTCGTCAATCGCGGCCAAAATCGGCTACATGGTGCAGACGCTCAAGGACTGGGTGAGGAGGGGCGGATGTGGACAGCGATGTGCTTACCCCACGCGCGGGTGCGGAGAAGCTCGCGGAGGGCGGATAACCGCCAGTTTCGGCAAGCCAATGAGATCTTGCCTAAGGCTTCCGCTTACGGGCTCGAACGCCATTCAAACGCTGATTGCCTTTGTCGACCATCAAGCCGGCGGAGATTGCCAAAAGCGACAAGCCGCGCCTGCCCGCTGGATCACGCCAACCGCCAGCGCCGGCGCCTGAATTTGGGTGTCGGATATGCGGCGATCTGAGCCGGCTTTCTCTATGTCGCCTTCGTCACCGACGCTGCACCCGGCGGTCGCGACTCGACGGGCGTCAGCCTTGGGGAATGCCGACTCCGAAGTACCGCGTGTAGGCGATGTCGAGCATGCGATTAACCAAACTAGGAAAGCTGTGTCCGGCGGCCCTCGCGACCAGGGGATAAAAGCTGTTCGCGCCGAGCGCCGGCATGGAGTTGATCTCCAACACAAAAGGCCGGCCGGACCGGTCGATCCGGAGGTCAACGCGGGCATAGTCCCGGCATTGGCAGGCACGGAAGGTCGCAACCGAAATATCCCGCAGCGCCGTCGCAAGCTTACTATCGATTCGCGCCGGGCAAATGGTCTGCGGCGCCGCGACAGCCATGTGCTGCTTGTCTTCCCAAGTCACAAGACGCGTTTCACGGTCGCCGAAGTCCAGCTCAATCAGAGGCAGCACCTCGGGTTCTCCATTTCCCAGCAGTGCGACGTATATTTCTCGCCCCTCAATGTATTCTTCCACGAGGACATCCTGTTCATATTGCGTGACAATACCTTCCACGGCGCGTCTCAACTCAGCAGGTTCATGCACGAGCTGCAATCCGCAGCTGAGGGATTCGTGGCGCGGCTTCACTACCACTGGGAATCGAATACCTTCGGTGCTCTCAGTGCCGGTACGCATCACGCGGAAGTTCGGTGTCGGCACACCGCGATCCCGGATGAGTCTTTTGGTGATAGCTTTGTCGAGCGCCACCCCATGCCCGAGCGGGCTCGATCCAGTGTATGGGACGCCGGCCATCTCGAGCATAGCCGGAACGTGCGTGAGACGGCACTCGCCTTGTATTCCGGCGGCCATGTTGAAGACCATTCCGGAGGGGCGGGCTTGCGGATCAGGTGGCATGAACCGCTCGAGCGTGGCGAGTAGTCCTTTATCGCCTTCGCACAGCAGTGTCTCGTGGCCGCGCCCTTGCAGCGCCGCCACCATCCGTTCCACCATCTCGCGGCCGTATTCCTCCTGACAAGGGTGACCGAACCGGTTGATCACGCCCGTATGATCATGATTCCACACGACGGCTACTCGCATGACCTACTCCTTCGATGTCTTTATGTTGCATTTAACCGTTCAGATTAGCTGATCGAGGTGAACAGCTATGTCCGGCACTTGGTGCCTTCATCGTTTCCATGCAATCGGCGTGCCACCAAAACCTGTGCGAGAAAGAGGGAAAACCGTGTGGTTCGCGTAGCATTGGCGGAATACGTGTACCTCAGCGTGTCGGCTTGCGAACACAGGCGTTTTCATCGGACGTGAGTGAACGCGAGACACATGGAACATTGAATGGCCGCGTTCGTCTATCATGCCACTCGAACGTATGGTCGCGATGAAACTCCCGATTGCGATGTCACCCACGGAGCCGGCATCTGCGGATCGCCTATATGGAATAACAGGCGCCGCGAAGCTGTTTCACTTCGCCGCGGCGTCGCTGCACGCTAAGTTCGCCGGGGCAGACCACTAATGGATACACGGAGTGTTAGCCTAGTGCACTGCGCAGATGGTTCCTGCGATCGCATTGCAGGTCGTCGCGCAGAGGGGCGACCGCTTGAGTGGGTTCAACTAGTTCACTCGAAGCTGCCATGTCATGGCCATCGACGAGTTCGTCATGGTTCAGGCTTCGACCGCGCTGTCCTGTGTCTGAGAGGTCTTCCCTTAGGTATTGCTTTCTAGCCGATGCATGAGTGAAGAACTGGCCAGAAAGAGACATGCGGGCGAGATCGGCACGAAGCTGCAGCAGGTTGAGTTCTAATTTTGCAGGGCAAATCGATTGCAGAGGCGAACCCAACGATAGGTGACGGAAGTTACCTACTTTCGTCACTGGTCGGACCTTGGGGGGGGTGAAGGCGAATCAGGTCAGGCGGCTGAAAGAACTTGACCGAGAACGCCGGCTCCGACCTGACGCCGGACAAGATGATCCTGGCGGAAGCTGCGCGGGGAAACTTCCAGGCGCCGCCCGTCGCCGTGCGTGCGTGTTGGATATTGTTGCTGAACTTGGAGTTCCCCAATGACGGGGGCGCCGGGTGCTTATAAATCCATGGACCGAGGTTCCGATGAAGTGGCTTTGACCGCCGACATCATCGTGCTCGCCCGCCAATATGGCCGCTACACCTATCGCGCGTCGCCGTGATGCTGCTCTGCGTCTGGAGGTGACCTCAAACGGATCTGGCGGCGTGAGGGGCTGAAGGTTCTCAGAAGCACCCAGACGTGGCCGTCTCTCTGTGACTCAATGACGATCTGTCCATCCGGCTTCGGCTGGAGTATCCTAAAATGTCTGGTCCTCCGACTCGTCGAGGATCGAACCAGCAGTGGAAGGTAATGCGCATGCTCAATGTGATCGATGAGTTCACAAGGCACCGTCGTCAGAGAGCGTGTCACCACTTGAAGGCCGTCGACGTGATCGACTTCTCTCCGATCTGTTCATCCTCCGGCATTCCCGGCCCACGTTCGATCCAATGACGCCCAGAGTTCATGACCAGGCGTCGCGTGATGGCGCCGCTGTCGGGGTCAAAACCGCCTACATTATGCCCGGCACTCCTGGGAAATCGCTATTGCGAGAGCTTCAACTCGAAGGTTCGTGACGAACTGCTCGAGGGCGAATTCTTCTAGGAATCCCGGATCTGAATCGAAGAATGTCGCCAACACAACAAGACCCGGACCAGCTACGCCGGCCACCCGTACGCAAAGACCAAGCATGCACCAACGTTCAACATGGATCACCCGATAGGGGCAGGCCAGCTTCGCCTGGCGGTGCGGAGACGTAGCAGGACGCGTAAATATAGCCGGTCGTGCGCTCTAGGCGGTCTTCCATGCCGAGTTTGCTCATAGCCTTCAAGATTGCGCGCCGTTCCACTAGTGTGGAGAAGCGGCGCTGGCGCTGTCTGAACTGGTCTAGGTGCTTAGTTTCTAACCCGAAGCCCCGAAGGGCCGCGGCGATGTCGTCATAACTGAAGGGATGCATTACGAAGGCGACGACCCACGGGCGTGACGTCGCCGAGGCGTCATACACGCGCGCAAAGGTTCGCTCGGTGGCGTAGCCCACACAGCCTGTGCTGATGAGGATGTCCGCATCCTCGAGGGCGCATCGTTCCTTGACGCTCAAATCACGTGTTTCCAAGTCTGCCGTTACTCCAACCTCCAGCAGGCCCAGGGTCTGCGCATACCTGACAGCCCGGAATGATGGATCCACGCCGACGAACTGGATATCGTCGCGGAGACCGCGATCCCGAAAGAAAGCGCGATGCTCTAACTCCTGTCGTCCCGAGAGCGATCCTCCGGATTTCAGATAGGCAGCATACAAATCGTCGAGATCGAGATCGGTGCGCAGTAAAGCAGCGTTGATGCCATAGGAGCAACCGACGTCGATTATTTTCAAACTAGTCTTGTTTCGAACACGTCGATACTCGGCGAATATCCTTTCAAAGACCGGTTTGGCCCGATCTGAAATCACATAATCTAAGGCCAGATGCGCGCGAAAATAGGCGTGCGGCCACCTGCGATTATACGCTGCCGTGAAATCATGCTTGTTTCCCTGAATGTTGCCGCGCATTGCACCTGCTGGCGCCATTGTCCACCTCACTGATCTCTGGCCTTGCCGTCGCAGCAAATGATTCGGACGGTTCTGCCTGAAGCGGAGAGGAGCAGCGAGCGAATCCTGGTGACTGTGGATTTACCGATCCCTCCGTTCCCACAGGATACGTTCTGAGACTGACCTGACATGCTGATTTCCTTCTACTCGTCGATGTTCGCAGGTGTCCACGATATGAAGATCGGCGGCAGCCCTGCCGCCTCGCGACAAACGAGCTTCAAAAGTCGTGCCAACCGGGCAGAAGGGCACAGAAAAGACCGTTCTGGCTGCCGATCAAAGCGTCAAATGAGAGTGCAGCAGAAAGCCCAGCACAAAAACACAGTGTCTCGTATTCGACAAAGCCGACAATAGCTGATCGCGCAGCTGATCGCGCCGCGGAACCCAGATGGTTTACGACCGCCGCGATCTTAGCGAGGCGCATCGATCTCGCCCAGAGTCTGGCCCAGGCAAATACCCAAAGCTACTGGTCCAAGAAGATTGTGCGACCGCATCCTTATACCGACCACCGCGCAACGGTCAGAAGCATGTGAAGCACATCATCGCCAAGCGCTCTGTCAGCTATGCGCTCTATCGCGATCCATCGCACAGAAACGTGGTGTAGGGGTTGCCCCCGAAGAGGGGAGCTCCGAAAGACGCGACGGAATTGAGGGTCCCAGTTTCAGGCCGAGCTCAGGCTCACGGGCCTTGCCCTGCTGTGCCGCAACATCACCGAGAAACCCACAATTCAGTCGTGTAACGGTTCCTTGAAATGAATTTACAGAACCTTTGCGCCTGCAAATAGCTGACCGTGCTACTTACCACATGTCCGGGGTCGCACGGCTACAAAAGCTGATGCCTGTTAAGCTCGGACCACAGCACAGCACGCAATGGAGGTCAACGCCGATGGCAAAAAGAGCGCTTATTCTGATTGAAGGCCATTCAAGGGACACGGGCCTGCGATACACGAAAGCGGCCCAGCGTCTTGGCCTTCATCCAATTACCCTGTCGACCGATCCAGCTCAGTACGATTATCTTGCGGAGGAAAAGCTTGAGGCCACCCGAGTCGATACCGAAAATCTTGATGCGCTGATCCGCGAATGTTCCCGGTTAAGTGAGACGTATGACATTGCTGGCATTACGGGCTTTGCGGGCAATGACGAGTCGGTCTCTGCGACAGTTGGCAAGCTCTGCCAGCACTTCGATCTACCGGGGCCGAACCCCGTATCGATTGAACGATGCTGCGACAAATACACTCAACGTCAGCTCCTCGCGGAGGCCGACGTTCCAATACCTGCTTATCACTTGGCAGCGAATGCGACGGAGGTTGAAAGCTTTGCAGTGGAGATCGGGCTGCCGGTGGTTATTAAGCCAGCCGTGGGCAGCGGCAGCATCGGTGTCCGATTGTGCCGCAATGTGGAAGAGCTGGCCGAACATACGACCTATCTGTTGGGCGGGGATCCCACGCGGTCTTCCCCGATACTGGTCGAAGAATTCGCACAAGGCCCCTATTATTGCGCTCATATGATGGGAAACGAGGTCATTGGAATTGTCGCCTCTGACTTTGGCCCGCCACCGCATTTCGTCTTCCATCAGTGCATCTGCCCAGCCCCGCTGAGTGATGACCAGCACAAGCGTATCGCCGATCTTTCGTTGAGCTGTTTGCGGGCTCTCGACCTTGGCTGGGGGCCAACGAATATTGAATTCCGGTGGACAAAGCGTGGCCCAGTCGTCATCGAAGTAAATCCGCGTCTTTCCGGCGGTCCTCTCTCGGTTCAGCTGGCTTACGGCATCGATCTCACCAGCGAGCACATCAAACTTGTCATCGGCGACGAATGGAATTTGCACAGAAGCCATTCGAATGTTGCGGCGTGGCGGGCCCTACTTCCTGATCGCGATGGCATCCTCGATTGGATCGACGGAGACAGTCGCGCGGCTGCTATACCCGGTGTCGCCGAGGTTAAGTTGTACGTCAAACCCAAGACGCTGATCGTAAGGAAGGGAGATTACCGAGACTCTATCGGATATGTAATGGCCGTTTCACCCTGCCGTGCTGGGACCGAGGCGATACTTCAGAGTGCCGTCGACTTGATCCATTGGTCTATTACGCCTTCTCCGACCCCTGATGGAGATTAGAATCTGCGTCCCTTCCCCCCTGGAGCGGCGCAGCTAGCGCCAGCTGACAGACGTTCTCGCCGAATAGTTGGACAATTCACAGCAGGTGAGCGACGGGGTCTATAATGGGGTCGCCGCCTCGATAAGATTAGCCGCATGTCGCTAGCCATTCGGAACTGTATTCGTCTCATTGATCCGAGCAGTCGGGAGGTGATGCGATGGCAGGTAGGGTGGCGGACGAAGGTGGCGCTGAGCGATGAGGAGCGCTTTCTCGAAGCCCAGGTTCGACGGTACAAGGCGGCGCCCTCGCTCTCGGACCAGCGCCGGATGATCCTGTTCTGCGCCGAGGGTCTTCAGAGCAAGGACGTCGCCGAGCGGCTCGGGGTGCATGAAGACACGGTGGGCAAATGGCGCAGGCGTTTCGTGCAGGACTGGATCGAAGGGCCCACTGATGAGTATCGCCCTGGACGCCCGCGCCACTCTGTCGGACACACAGGTGGCCGAGGTGATCGAGCGCGCGCTGAACACCACGCTGAAGGACGCCACCCACGTCGATCCGTTCTATGGCTGCGGCGACATCCTGTCGCATACCACATCCGCCGGATCTGGACCGCCTTCGGCCTGCAGCCGCACCGGAGCGAGGCGTTCAAACTCTCTGTATCGCAGCAAAACCCGCCGAGGCTCTAACGGCAGCCGGATGAAACTTCAGTGGCATGTATGGACGGCCTCCGCGTGGCAAGGGCTTTCTGACATTGATGACAGGTTGGTCGGGTGCAGGCATGTATTCGGCCTTTGAGTGCGGCCTGTTCATGCCGCTGGCCTTGATGAAGTCCGCGGATCGGATCCCAGACAGGTCAACGCGCTTTTTGAGCGGCACCCACTGAGCGGGTTTTTCCGATCCCGGTTCGACCGTCGGTCATCACACCATCAGCACCTCACCAACCTCTGCGCATCCTCTGCGACTACGTCACTACGCCGGTGAATCCGCGAAGCGCTTGCCCGTAGTCATCAACGCCCAGACGATCCGGGCCATCTTGTTTGCCAAGGCCACCGCAACGACGTTGTACGGCTTTTTCGCCAGAAGCTCGGCAGCCCAGCGAGTGGGTGCCGCTTTGCCCTTACGACAGAAGCGAAGCACGGCATGGGCTCCCACAACAAGAAGGCGACGGATGTAGGGATCGCCTTGCTTGCTGATCCGCCCGAGCCGATCCTTTCCTCCGGATGAGTTCTGTCGCGGCACCAGGCCAAGCCAAGCCGCGAGTTGCCGGCCGGATTTGAACAGGGAAGCATCTGTCACGGTCGCAACGATTGCGCTGGCGGTGATCGGACCGATGCCGGGGATCGTTTCGAAGCGACGGCTCAACTCGTGCGAACGATGCCAGATGTGAATCTGTCGGTCCAGCTCACCGACCTTCTCGTGCACCTCACGCAATTGCTGTACCAAAAGAAAGAGGGCCGATCGGGCAAGCGGGGGAATGAGGTCGTGCCCCTCGTCCTCAACCAACGCGACGAGCATGCTCAGCCCTGTAGCACCCTGACGAGTGATGATGCCCAACTCCGCCAAGTGGCCGCGCAAGGCGTTCACCAGCATTGTCCGCTGCCGGATCAAAAGCTCGCGGACGCGATGCAGCATCAACACGCTCTGCTGCTCCTCGCTCTTTGTCGGAACAAAGCGCATCGTCGGTCGCGTGACCGCCTCGCAGATTGCCTCGGCATCCGAAGCATCATTCTTCTGCCGCTCCACGTATGGCTTGACGTATGACGCAGGCATCAGGCGAACCTCATGCCCCAGAGCCGTGAGGACACGAGCCCAGTGATGGCTCGTTGCGCAGGCTTCGATGCCGATCAAGCACGCCGGCAAGGACGTAAAGAATGCGACTACATCGTCGCGACGCAACTTCCGGCGGACAACCACTGCGCCCTGCGCGTCAACGCCGTGCACCTGAAACACGTGCTTGGCGACATCCAGACCGATTGTGCTAACCTTCTCCATGGACGGCTCTCCCTCATGTGACTTTCGACAGCCACACTTTGGCACATTGCGATGCCGGGAGCGGAGGCCGTCCACCTCATCAGGTCAGTCCGACAGGTCAGTCCGACACCAGGGACGGTCGTCAACCGCGCAAACCGTGTCACCCTTGAATTGCTCGCGAAGTTTCTGCCGGGCGGCGAGCAACACCTCCATGATGTCACGTAGCTCCGGGATGTCGCCGGAAAGGTCCTGGATGCGATCCCCAAATTTGGCAGCGCCGACAATGCCAACCTGAGACC
>NZ_RZSJ01000238.1:0-8570 GCF_003998025.1 Mesorhizobium sp. M8A.F.Ca.ET.021.01.1.1 | reverse complement strand
CTTCCATACAATGAACCTTCTAATGTCCGCGCGTCGCGGCGAGTTCGGCGCCGTAGCGCATCTCGAGCAGTGTTTTCAAGACCAGCGTGACGAGCGCCAGCCCGGCAAGCAGCGAGGCGACGGCGAAAGCGCCGACGGCGTTGTACTCGTTGTAGAGGATTTCGACATGCAGCGGCATGGTATTGGTCAGGCCGCGTATGTGGCCCGACACCACCGAAACCGCGCCGAACTCGCCCATGGCGCGCGCATTGCACAAAAGCACGCCGTAGAGCAGGCCCCATTTGACGTTGGGCAAGGTCACAAACCAGAAGGTCTGCCAGCCATTGGCGCCGAGCGAAAGGGCGGCCTCCTCGTCGCCATTGCCCTGTTCCTGCATCAGCGGGATCAGTTCGCGGGCGACGAAGGGGAAGGTGACGAAGACGGTGGCCAGCACAATGCCCGGCACGGCGAACAAGATCTGGATGCCGTGTGCCTTCAGCCACTCGCCAAGCAACCCCTGGGCGCCGAACAGAAGCACGTAGACCAGACCCGAAATGACGGGCGAGACCGAGAAGGGCAGGTCGATCAGCGTGGTGAGAAACGCCTTGCCCTTGAATTCGAACTTGGCGATCGCCCAGGCGGCGGAGATGCCGAAGACGACATTGAGAGGCACCGAGATCGCCGCGACAAGCAGTGTCAGGTGGATGGCCGAGCGTGCGTCCGGTTCGCCCAGTGCTTGCGTATAGGCACCGACGCCTTTCGCCAGCGCCTCGTGGAAGACGATGATCAGCGGCAAAAGCAGGAAGATGCCGAGGAAAGCGAAAGCGATGGCCATCAGCACGGCCTGCGCCGGGCGGCTTTCGGTCACCGCCGCCGAGCGGCTCTCGTGATACGGTTCGTAGGATTTGATCTCGGGATCAGCCATAGCGCTTGCGGCTCCATGTCTGCACCAGATTGACGACCAGCAGCATGACGAACGACAGCGCCAGCATGATCGCCGCGATCGCGGTCGCCGCTGGGTAATTGTATTCCTCCAGCCGGATGACGATCAGAAGCGGTGCGATCTCGGATTTGTAGGGCAGGTTGCCGGCGATGAAGATGACCGAGCCGTATTCGCCGACGCCGCGCGCGAAGGCGAGCGAGAAGCCGGTGATGATGGCCGGCGCCAGGCCCGGAAAGAGCACGCGGGTGATGATCTGGAAGCGGCTGGCGCCAAGCGTGGCGGCGGCTTCCTCCACCTCCTTGTCGATTTCTTCCATGATCGGCTGCACGGTGCGCACGACGAAGGGCAAGCCGATGAAGACCAGCGCGATGACGATGCCGAGCGGCGTGTAGGCGACCTTGATGCCGAGCGGCATCAGCAATTTGCCGATCCAGCCGTTCGGCGCGTAGAGCGTGGTCAGCGCGATGCCGGCCACCGCCGTCGGCAGCGCGAATGGCAGGTCGACCATGGCATCGACGATGCGGCGGCCGGGAAAGCGGTAACGCACCAGCACCCAGGCGACGAGCGTGCCGAAAACGACATTGACGACAGCCGCGATGAAGGCGGTGCCGAAGCTGATTTCAAGTGCGTTGAGGGTGCGGCGATCGGTGGCGATGGCCCAGAAATCGATCCAGCCGAGAGCGGCCGAACGCCAGATCAGCCCGGATAGCGGTATGAGGATGATGAGGGTGAGGTAGGCAAGCGAGAAGCCGAGCGTCAATCCGAAACCCGGAATGACGCTCGGCTGTCTGAACCGCCACCCCGCCTGCGCGGGTGCTGTGGTCATATCGTCCTGATCTAGGTTTTAGCTCACTGGGCCGGTTTGTAGATCTGGTCGAATATACCACCGTCGCCGAAATGATAAGGCTGTGCCTTCTTCCAACCACCGAAAAGCGGGTCGTCGATGGTGATCAGCTTGATAGGCGGCAGCTTGGCGAGATCCTCGGGCGGAACCAGTTCGGGCTTGGACGGCCGGTAATGGTTCTTGGCGATGATGGTCTGGCCTTCCTTGGAATAGAGGTAGCTCAGATAGGCCTCGGCCACCTTGCGCGTGCCCTTGGCGTCGACATTGGCATCGACCACGGCCACCGGCGGCTCGGCCAGGATCGAGGTCGGCGGATAGACGATGTCGAAATTGTCGGCGCCAAACTCGTCGAGCGCCAGATAGGCATCGTTTTCCCAGGCGATCAGCACGTCGCCAAGGCCTTTTTGCGCGAAGGTCACTGTCGAGCCGCGCGCACCGGTGTCGAGCACGGGAGCATTGGCATAGAGCTTGCCGACGAATTCCTTGGTCTTGGCTTCGTCGCCGCCATCATTGGCGTTGGCATAGGCCCAGGCCGCGAGATAGTTCCAACGCGCGCCGCCCGACGTCTTGGGGTTGGGCGTGATCACCTGGACGCCGTCCTTGACGAGGTCGTTCCAGTCGTGGATGCCCTTGGGATTGCCCTTGCGGACAAGGAAGATGATGGTCGAGGTGTAAGGCGCTGAATTGTTTTCGAATTTCTTGCGCCAATCGGGATTGATCTTTTTCGATTTGGAGACGATGGCATTGATGTCGCCTTCGAGAGCCAGCGTCACCACATCGGCGTCGAGGCCGTCGATCACGGCGCGGGCCTGGGCGCCCGATCCGCCATGTGACTGCTGGATCGTCACCGTCTCGCCGGTTTCTGTCTTCCAATGCGCGGCGAAGGCCTCGTCATAAGCCTTGTAGAGCTCGCGCGTCGGATCGTAGGACACGTTGAGAATGGTGGTGTCGGCAAACGCGAAACCGAGCGTGCCGAACTGGACAGATGTGGCGACCAGTGCGCCGAGCAGTTTCCTGAAATGAGGTTTGGTCATTTCTGCCTCCGTTGAACCCGCGCCAAATCTACCGAAATTATAGAAATTAGATGCATTGAATGTTGCCTTTTTTGCCTCCCTGGAGAAAATCTCCGGCGTTCTGCCGCGGCTATGAGAAATATTTTCCTCGCGGTTGCTCCGCGCCGGAGTCGGTCCGCCCTGTGGCCTATCTAGGGACGCGCAGTTGCCGGGCAAGTCTGCTCTGGGCGGGTTACTCGGCGGTCACCGGGAAATCGAAGCGCTGCTTTTGAAATGGCTCTTGGTCGAGCGTAAAATGCCACCATTCTCGCGCGTAGTTCCTGAAACCTCCCGCACGCATGGCATCGACAAGGAGCTTGCGGTTTGCCGCCGCTTCGGCGCCGAGCGGCGATGCGCGGTCTCACTCGTCCGGTCGAAGCAGTCGAAGCCGGTGCCGAAATCGAGGGTGTTGGCATCGACCGCGCCGCAGGCCGGTTTCGGCACGGACATCCTGTCGGCCGGCGCGATGGCGATATCGACGGTCGAGCCGCGCGAATGTGCCGACTGGCGGGCGACATAGCCCTCGGCGATGAGGTCGCCGCGCTTGACCTTCGGATACCATTGCGGGTCAGGCGGCCCGCCCGCGGTCGTCCAATCGCCCATGTCGGCCACGGAGCGGGCAGGGCGATAGCAGTCGAACACGATCAGCGTCATGCCCCTGGCGACCATTGCCTTCTGGACCCCGGCAACGGCTAAGGCCGCCTGCCGGGCGAGGATGCAGACCGGCGCATCATAGCCGCTTACCTTGCGATGCAGAAAATTGTCGGCGCCGGAATAGCGGATGTCATGGCGGATCGAGGCATCGATGGCGGCCAATCGGACGAAGCCGGTGGGCAGGGGATCGGCCGAGGCGGGAAGAGTGACTGCGAAGAAAGCCGCTAAAATGGCGGCTATACTGCGTAAGGTATGGCGTGGCACGCCCCCCTCTGCCCTGCCGGGCATCTCCCCCTCGAGGGGGGAGATTGGCAGCTTTTGCGTCGCGCGCCGCCGTTGGTCATTGCCGAAAGCGGCCTGGCCATCCGATCTCCCCCCTTTAGGGGGAGATGGCCGGCAGGCCGGAGGGGGGCGCCTCGCACCGGACATCAGGCAATTTATCCCTTATTCCCGGACCTCGAAAGGCTAGTCTCCTGAGTCCCTTGACGCAGCCTATTCAACGAACACTTTCACACTGGCCGCCCGTCCCGCCGCGTCGATGACGGTCAGCGTCGAATAACCCGCGCCGTCGGGCTGCCATGTCGCGGTGCGGCGGCGATCGAGGCCGATGAGCGGCTTGCCGTTGGCCAGCCAGCGGAACGGCGCCCGGCCGCCTTGGAGCTTCAGCACCAGTGGCGACGCATCGGCCGAGTTGGTGGCGAGATCGACGCGGGCGCCATCCGGCGGGAAGATGATGGTCGGCGCGGGTTCGGTCGGGGTCGCCTGCACCAGGCCATCCGCGCCGGCGCCGAAGCGGGCAAGCGTCACCGGCAGGTCCTCGCGCTTGGGGGTGAAGGCGCCGGGCGGTTTGCCCGGCAGCGGTACGGTCGCCAGCCCCGAGCGGACAAAGCCTTCGAACAGGATCGGGGCGGCTGAGACATAGCCGGAAAGACCAGGCACCGCGCCGGCATCGGGCCGGCCGACCCAGACACCCAGCACATAGCGGCCGTCGAAGCCGACCGACCAGGCGTCACGGTAGCCGTAAGAGGTGCCGGTCTTGTAGGCAATGCCGCGCTGCAGGGCGCCTTCGGGTGGCTTCACACCCGACAAAATGTCGACGATCTGCCAGTTGGCCTGGTCGTTGAGGATGGTGGTGGTCGAACTCGCGGCGTTGGCCGGCTCGGTGCCGTCATGCAGCGAATGCGTCTTGCCGCCATTGGCGAGCCCTGTGTAGAGCTGGACCAGGTCGCGCAGCGTGACGCCGACGCCGCCGAGGCCGATGGCCAGGCCGGGCGCTTCATTGACCGGCAGGATCGGGTTGACGCCCGCCTGGCGGAAGCGCGCCGTCAGCCGCGCCGGGCCGACGGCGTCGAGCACGCGGATCGCCGGCACGTTGAGCGACAGTTGCAAAGCCTGGCGGATCGAGACGTCGCCCTGATAGCCCATGTCGAAATTCTTCGGCCTGTAGCCGCTGAAATCGACCGGGCTGTCCTCGATCAGCGTTTCCTGCGCCACCAGTCCCTGCTCGAAGGCGAGGCCGTAGATGAACGGCTTCAGCGTCGAGCCGGGCGAGCGCACGACCTTGGTCATGTCGATCCAGCCGGAACGGCTGGAATCGAAGAAATTGGCCGAGCCGACTTCGCCCAGAATGTCGCCGGTGCGGGCATCGGCCAGCACCATGGCGACGGACAGACGCGGCCCGAGCTTGGTGGCGGCATCGCGCGCCACCTGTTCCAGTCCTTGCTGGACGCTTTTGCGGATCGTCAGCTTGAGCGGCTGACCCGGAACGGCCTTGGGAAGCATCGCATAGGAGGCATGCGCGGCAAGCGCCGGCAAGGTGCGGCGCAGGCCCGAGACATCGTCAAGTGCGGCGCGTGCCGCCTCGCGTTCGCCGATCAGGCCTGACGAGACCATGCGGCTCAGCACACGATCGCGCGCGGCGTGGGCGATCTGGAGGTTGCGGTCGGGCCGGCGCTTTTCCGGCAATTGGGGGAGGGCGACGAGAAGGGCGGCCTCGGAAACGGTGAGCCGCTTCGGTTCCTTGCCGAAATAGGCGAGCGAAGCGGCGCGCACGCCTTCCAGGTTGCCGCCATAGGGCGCCAGCGTGAGATAGCGCTCGAGGATGTCGCGCTTCGACAGCCGCCGCTCGATCTGGATGGCGCGCAGCATCTGCTTGATCTTGGAGCCGAGGCTGCGGCTTTCGCGCGGCTCGATCAGCCGGGCAAGCTGCATCGACAGGGTCGAGCCGCCGGAAACGATATGGCCGCTGGTGGCGAATTGGCCGGCGGCGCGCGCCAGCGCCAGCACGTCGACGCCCTCATGGTCCCAGAAACGCTTGTCCTCGTAGGTCACCAACATGTCGACGAACTGCTTGTCGACCTGGTCGAGATGGGTTTCGAGCCGCCAGTAGCCGTCCGGGGTGGCGAAGGCGCGCAACAGCTGGCCGTCGCGGTCCTGGACTTCGGTGGAGACGGTCAGAGTTGCGGGCAATGGTGGGGGGAAGACGCGGTCGAGTTCCCAGAGGGCGGCGGTGGCGGTTGCCGCAACGACGGCTAGCGATGCTCCCGCAAATGCGGCCCGCCGAATGAATTTCTTGGAGAGCATGGCGCTGCCCCTCATCCGCCTGCCGGCACGACGGCCCTTCGGGCGTTCGCCGTTCGAAAAGCCAAGCAATTGGCTTTTCGTCCGCTGCGCGGACCACGGCTCACCTCCCCGAATAGTGACGGGGAGAAGGGAGCTGTCGCGGCGGTCGGCGCTAGCCCCTTTCTCCCCGTCACTATACGGGGAGAAATGCCCGGCAGGGCAATGAGGGGCAGCGCAAGCCTCACGTTCATATCCGCCAAGGCACCTTACGGCGCCTTGATCTCCATCATGCCGGTGGCGGTGCGGGCCGAATATTGCGGCCGGTACATGTCCTCCACCGTTGCCGCCGGATGGGCATAGGTGCCCGGCGTGACGGCGCGCACGACATAGGCAAGCGTCAGATTGTGGTCGTGGTCGCTGTCGGCCGGGTTGAATGCCGCGACGAAGCGGTCGTCGCGGAATTCCAGATGCGCGGCGTCGGTCTGCGCCAGCCAGGAGAAGTTCGTCAACTGGGCGCTGGAAACCAGGCCCGGATTGTCGATCTCGAAGCCGGCCGGCAACAGGTCGGTGACCAGCAGGCGCGACGGCCAGCTGTTCTGCTCGGTGACCTTGAGCACGACGACATAGCGTTCGTTCTGGGTGGCCTCCGTCACATTGGCTTCGGTGCCGTCCAGCTTGTAGTAGGTGCGGCTGATGGTGAAGCCGTCGCCGCCGGCCGGCAAGGGCTGGATCGGCGACGCCACGGTGGTGACGACGGCCTGCAGCGGGGTCTTGCCGGTGTTGGTGATTTCGAGCGGGCTGTCGACCAGGTCTGAGCCGTTGACCTGGTTGGAATAGCCGCCGGAATGCGGCGCGCCGTTGACGGTCAGCGCGATGGAGTCATTGCCCTCCTTCAGCGCACGCGCCGCCAGCAGCATCCAGGAATCGTCCTGGGTGCTGGTCCAGCGGGCTTCGGCGCGTTTCCTTGTCACCAGCTTGATCAGCTCGGGCACGATCGTCGATACCGGCTTCGATTCCGCCGCCAGCGACAGCATCGCCGCGCCGTCACGCAATGCCGAGCCGTAGTCGGAACGGTACCAGTCGTAGTCGGTGCTCGACTTGGCCAGTTGCAGCGCGGTCTTGAACGTCGCCTCCGAACGCTGCGTGTCGCCATAGAGCGCAAGGCTCGCCGCCAACTGGGCGACGGCCATCGGGCTCGAGAAGGCTTCGAGCTGGGTGTCGGCGTAGTAGCGCAGATCGCCGATCGAGGCCTTCTTGTTGCGGGCCAGCACGTAGAGGGCGTAGGCGATCTCGCTGCCGCGGTCCTGTACGCTCTGGTCGTAGCCGAGCGAGTTCTGCAGGTTGTTCAGGGCCTGGTTCATCGCCAGAGCCGGCACGTCGTATTTCTGCTCCCGCGCCCTGGTCAGGAATTCGCTGACATAGGCGTCGAGCCACAGATCGCCGGAGCCCGGACCCCACAGGCCGAAGCTGCCGCTCGAGGACTGGTAGCTCAGGACCTTGTAGATCGCATCCTGGATGCGGCCGTGCAGTTCAGGGTCGCTTTCCATGCCGACGCCTGATGCCATCTCGTTGACGTAGAGAAGCGGCATGGCGCGGCTGGTGGTCTGCTCGGCGCAACCATAGGGGTAACGATCGAGCGTCATCAAGAGCGACGGCACGTCGAAGGCCGCAGCCTGCGAAACGCCGACGCTGACCGATGCGCCTTCGAGCAGGCTGGCAGCCAGCAGCTCCTTGTCGACGCGAAGCGCGCCGCCATTGCCCTTGAGGTCGACCACGAGGCGCGTGGTGACCGGCAATTGGGCCGGACGCACCGGGACATAGAGCGTCTGCTCGACCTTGGTGCCGTCCGCATGCGCCAGCTTGATGGTCAGCGAGGCATTGCCCGCCGTCTTTGCGATCAGCGGCACGGTCAAGGTCTGGCGCTTACCCTGGGCGAGCGTCAGCTTCTGGGGCAGGGGCTTGTCACCTGTCGACAGGTCCCCCGTCGTATCGATCGACAGCGCATAGTCGCCGGCCGGTCCGTCGGTGTCGGCCACGTCGAGACGCATGACGGCGTTGTCGCCAGGCGCCAGGAAGCGCGGCAGGCCGGCGGTGATCACAACGGGATCACGCACGATCACGTCCGACTGGGCATGGCCGATCGCCTCCTTGGTCCAGGCGACAGCCATGACGCGCACGGTGCCGTTGAACTGCGGGATGTCGAAGTCGATCCGCGCCTTGCCGTCGGCGTCGAGCTGGACGATGCCGGAGAAGAAGGCGACCAGTTTTTCAGTGGGCGGGCTGCCTTGCGTCTGCATGTTGGCGCCGTCACCGCCGGTCCTGAGCTTGCCGGTGGTGCCCAGCGAGCCATCGATCAGGCGGCCGTAGATGTCGCGGATCTCCATGCCCAGCATGCGCTGGCCAAAGAACCAGTTCTCCGGATCCGGCGCCTTGTAGTTGGTCAGGTTGAGGATGCCGACATCGACGGCGGCAACGGTGACATAGGCGTTGGTGCCCGGCTGCACGCCGGCCACGGAAACCGGGATCGACAGCTGCT
>NZ_RZSJ01000237.1:0-8665 GCF_003998025.1 Mesorhizobium sp. M8A.F.Ca.ET.021.01.1.1 | reverse complement strand
ACACCGGCGCAAATCGCCCTGGCCTGGGTGATGCGGCAGGACGGCGTCATCGCCATTCCCAAGGCCGGCAGCCAGGAGCACGTCCGCCAGAATGTCGCTGCGTTGGACATAAAGCTTACGCCGCAGGACATCGCCGATCTCGACCGTGCATTCCCGCCACCGAAGCGCAAGCGCGGGCTGGAGATGATCTGAGGCGGCGGTGCTGCCAGTTTCCCCCTCCGCCGCCCAGATTGCAAAATTACTTCCTCGCCAGCCCTTTCAGCCGGTAGAGCGCCTCCAGCGCTTCCTTCGGCGTCATCTCGTCGGGGTTGATCTCGCCGAGCGCGGTCCCCAGCGCGTCGCTCTTCACCGGCTTTGGCGCTTCCCGTTTCACCGCCACCGAAAACAGCGGCAGGTCGTCGACCAGCCGGTTGGTCTTGCCGGAGACCTCGCCTTCCTCCAGCTGGTGCAGCACCGCCTTGGCCCGCTCGACCACCGCCTCCGGCAGGCCGGCGAGCCGCGCCACCTGTACGCCGTAGGACCGGTCAGCGGCACCCTTGCCGACCTCGTGCAGGAAAACGACGTCGCCCTCCCATTCCTTGACGCGCATGGTGACGTTGGAAAGCCGCGCCAGCTTGCCGGCGAGCGACGTCATTTCGTGGAAATGGGTGGCGAAAATCGCCCGGCAGCGGTTCTTCTCGTGCAGATATTCGACCGCCGCCCAGGCGATCGACAGGCCGTCGAACGTCGCGGTGCCGCGGCCGATCTCGTCGAGGATCACCAGCGCGCGTTCCCCGGCCTGGTTGAGGATCGCCGCCGTCTCGACCATTTCGACCATGAAGGTCGAACGGCCGCGCGCCAGATCGTCCGAAGCGCCGACGCGCGAGAACAGCCGGTCGACGACGCCGATATGGGCAGACGCCGCCGGTACGAAGGAGCCGGTCTGGGCCAGGATCGCGATCAGCGCGTTTTGCCGCAGGAACGTCGACTTACCTCCCATGTTCGGGCCGGTCAGCAGCCAGATCGCGCCGTTCTTGGCAGTCCCCTCGGGCGAGAGGTCGCAATCATTGGCGACGAACGGGCCTTCGCCCGAACGGCGCAGCGCCTGTTCGACCACCGGATGCCGGCCGCCTGAAATCTCGAAGGCAAGGCTGGAATCCACCACCGGCCGGCACCAGGCCTCGCTTTCCGACAACAGTGCGAGGGCCGCCGATACATCGAGCACGGCGAGCGCATCGGCGCCGGCGCGGATCGCCTCTGCCTCGCCGACCGCCTCCGCCGTCAGCGCATCGAAGGCTGCCAGTTCGATGCTCAGTGCCCGGTCGGCGGCATTGGCGATCTTGGTCTCGAGTTCGGCGAGCTCGGTCGTGGTGAAACGCATGGCGTTGGCCATGGTCTGGCGGTGGATGAAGCGCGCCTTGGCGCCATCGCTGCCGGTCATGATTGCATGATGGTTGGCCGTCACCTCGATGTAGTAGCCAAGCACGTTGTTGTGCCGGATCTTCAGCGAACGGATGCCGGTTTCCTCGATCAGCGAGCGCTCCAGCCCGGCGATCACTTTGCGCGACTCGTCGCGCAGCGCCCGCATCTCGTCGAGTTCGGCATGATAGCCGCCGCGAACGAAACCGCCGTCGCGTTTGAGCAGCGGCAGTTCCTCGCCGAGCGCCTGGGTGAGATGCTGGGCGAGTGCCTTGGGCAGCGCTTGAATCGCGGCCATCGCGCCGGCCAATTCCTGGGGCAGGGCGGTCGCGGCAAAGGTCTCGGCGATGGCGCCAGCCGCCTCGAAGCCGGCGCGCAGTGCGCCGAGGTCGCGCGGGCCGCCGCGATTGAGCGCCAGTCTGGACAGCGCACGCGGCATGTCGGCCACGCTCTTCAGGCTCATCCGCACTGCCTGGCAAAGCCGCACTTCGGAACGGAAGAACGACACCGAATCCAGCCGTGCGACAATGGCCGCCGGGTCGGTCAGCGGCGCCATCAGCCGGTCGGCGAGCAGCCTTGCGCCGCCGCCGGTCACCGTGCGGTCGATCGCCTTGAACAGCGAGCCCTCGCGGCTGCCGGACAGCGTGCGCAACAGTTCGAGATTGCCGCGCGTCGCCGGATCGATGAACAGGGTCGAGCCCTGCTCCTCGCGCTCGGGGCGCGACAGCGGTGGCCGCTCGGCCTTCTGCGTCTTCTCGACATAGGCGATGGCGCCCGAGATCGCCGACAGTTCGGCGCGCGAAAACGTGCCGAAACTGTCTGGTGTCGCCACCTCGAAGAACCGCGCGATCCGCCCCGTGGCCGAGGCCGAATCGAACAGCGAAGGCGGCTGCGGGCTGGCAATGCGGCCGAGCACGTCGAACACCGGCTTCAGCTCGGGATCATGGAAGACCGGCTCGGCCATGATAAGCTCGCGCGGGTCGACACGGAAGATGTCGGCCATCAGCCGGTCGGCGGAGGTCTCGGCGACGCGGAAGGCCCCGGTCGAGATGTCGATCCAGGCAATTGCAAAGCTGTGGTCCGCTCCGCCCTTCACCCTGCCCAGCGCCATCAGGAAACTCGATTCCGACGGCGCCAGCAATTTGTCCTCGGTGATGGTGCCCGGGGTCACCAGCCGCACCACATCGCGGCGCACCACCGATTTGGAACCGCGTTTCTTGGCCTCGGCCGGATCCTCGATCTGCTCGCAGACGGCGACGCGGAACCCCTGGCCAATCAGCTTCTGCAGATAGTCGTCGGCCGCATGCACCGGCACGCCGCACATCGGAATGTCGTGGCCTTGGTGCTTGCCGCGTTTGGTGAGCACGATGCCCAGCGCCCGGCTCGCCTTCTCGGCATCGTCGAAGAACAGCTCGTAGAAATCGCCCATGCGGTAGAACAGCAGCGAATCCGGGTTGGCCGCCTTGATCTCGATGAATTGCTCCATCATCGGCGTGACGGCGGCGCCTGGCTGTGGCGCCGCCGTCAACTCGGGAGCGGCGTCGGGCTCGTTCGGGCTGTGCATGTTCATGGCGCGGCACGCTAGCAGATGTGGTGGCGGGGTTTAATGCCGGGCCATCGAAAAGCAGGGGAAGATCGCAAGCCATCGTCCATGGCCGGCTATTCAGCGGCATTGCCCGATGCCGTGATCGCGAATATCTGTCGTCTTGGGGGTATAATGGTCATGGACAGGGATGGGCACGAAACGTTCGAGGAGATGGTAGGGCCGATCGACTCGGCCCTCGAACGGCTCTGGCTCATGACGGTTCGGCATGCCAGTCAAAGGTTGGGCTGGCTTAAGTTTTCGGCGGCCAAGCGCCTCCCTTTCGCGCTGCCGCTCAGCGGTCCGTTGTCCCATCTGGACGGCGGCATTCGGCTCGCGGTTTACGTTCTCAGCCACGATCCGCTGTTGATCTACACGCCGATCGGCGGCGCCCGTCCCCTCAACTCGATCGTCGCAATCGGCCGTCGCCTGGCCTCGCGGCGCGCCGTGTTCCTGCTGATGCCGAGTTGGACGCTCGAGCGGCCGCACGTCGTCGCAAAGCTGGGCCGGGATCTCGCCTGGTACCGTGAGAACTTTCCGCTTCACGAACTGATTTTTCTTTGCAACACGCCGGAGGAGCGTCGTCTGGTCACCGCTGTCGGAGGAACCGCGATCGTCTCCAACCACAATCTGATGGTCTCAGAGGACATCTTTCGGCCATTGCCGGATGTCCCCGTCGAATTCGACGCCGTCTATAACGGCCGCATCTCGTACACCAAGCGTCATTACCTCGCCTTCGACGTCGAAAGGCTCGCCCACATCACCTTTTCGATCGGCGAGCTGCCCCGGGCCGGCGACCGTGCCTTCATCCGTCGCCTGCAGGCGCAATCGCCGCTGCATCGTATCGCCAACCCGATTATCGATGGCCTGGCCGGCTGGCTGGCGCCGCAGGAGGTCAATCGCGTCTACAACCAGGCCGCGGTTGGGCTCTGTCTGTCGGCGGCGGAAGGGGCGATGTGTTCCAGCATGGAGTATCTGATGGCCGGGTTGCCGGTGGTCAGCACGCCCAGTCTTGGCGGCCGGGATGTCTTCTTCGATCCGGACTATTGCATCATCGCCGAGCCCGATCCGGCGGCGATCCGGCGGGCTGTCGAGACGCTGCGCGACCGCGCCATACCGCGCGAGGAGATCCGTAACCGCACGATGGCCAGGGTCGAGCCGCAACGGCGGCAACTCATGGAATTCCTGTCGGAGCTGTTCGAGCGGATGGGAAGCCGACGGCCGCCCTTGTCGCAATGGCCGTTCCCCGGAACCAGGACGCTGCGGCGATGGGCAACGGCCCGCCAGCATGCGCATGAAATCACCGCATTCAAGCCAGCGCAGCCCAGTCCCTGACCGAGCGCGTCCGCTTTGAAGCAGCTTTGCAGAGCTTCGTGGTTTACACGCGGCGGCCCGTGGTCTTAATTCGCAAGGACACAGGCACCCGCTTCAAGGAGGTGCCGCACCGGCGAGGAAATCAAAAAGCATCATGGCCAGGAAAACCGAGAACAACGGTCCGTCCGTCAGCGCACAGGAAGCGCTCGAATTCCATGCCATGGGCCGGCCGGGCAAGCTGGAGATCGTCGCCACCAAACCGATGACGACGCAGCGCGATCTCAGCCTCGCTTATTCGCCGGGCGTCGCCGTGCCCGTGCGCGCCATCGCCGAGGATCCTTCGAGAGCCTTCGACTATACGACGCGCGGCAACATGGTCGCCGTCATCTCCAACGGCACCGCCATCCTCGGCCTCGGCAATCTCGGCGCGCTGGCCTCGAAGCCGGTCATGGAAGGCAAGGCGGTGCTGTTCAAGCGCTTCGCCGATGTCGATTCCATCGACCTCGAGGTCGACACCGAGGATGCCGACGAGTTCATCAACTGCGTGCGCTTCCTCGGTCCCTCCTTCGGCGGCATCAACCTGGAAGACATCAAGGCGCCGGAATGCTTCATCATCGAGCAGCGCCTGCGCGAACTGATGGACATCCCGGTCTTCCATGACGACCAGCATGGCACGGCCATCATCTCGGCCGCCGGTCTGATCAATGCGCTGGAGGTAACCGGCCGCGACATGAAGACTACGAAGCTGGTCTGCAATGGCGCGGGTGCCGCCGGCATCGCCTGCATCGAGCTGATGAAGGCGATGGGTTTTTCGCCCGAAAACATCACCTTGTGCGATACCAAGGGTGTGGTCTTCCAGGGCCGCACCGAGGGCATGAACCAGTGGAAATCGGCGCACGCGGTCAAGACCGACGCGCGTTCTCTGGCCGAAGCGCTCGACGGCGCCGACGTCTTCCTCGGTGTTTCCGCCAAGGGCGCGCTGACCACCGCCATGGTGCAGTCGATGGCCAAGAACCCGATCATCTTCGCCATGGCCAATCCCGATCCGGAGATCACCCCGGAGGAAGTGGCCGAGATCCGCACCGACGCCATCATGGCCACCGGGCGTTCGGATTATGCCAATCAGGTCAACAACGTGCTCGGCTTCCCCTACATCTTCCGTGGCGCGCTGGATGTCAGGGCCACCACCATCAACGACGACATGAAGATCGCCGCAGCCCGCGCTCTCGCCGAACTGGCGCGCCAGGACGTGCCCGACGACGTCGCCGCCGCCTATCAGGGCAACCGGCCGAAATTCGGCCCCAACTACATCATTCCGGTGCCTTTCGACCCGCGCCTGATCTCGGCCATCCCGATTGCCGTGGCCAAGGCAGCAATGGATTCGGGCGTCGCCCGCAAGCCGATTCTCGATCTCGACCGCTACGCGCAGGAGCTTTCCGCCCGCCGCGACCCGATCGCCTCGACCCTTCAGCGCATCTACGATCGCGTGCGCCGCCAGCCCAAGCGCATCGTCTTCGCCGAGGGCGAGGAGGAGCAGGTGATGCGCGCCGCCGTCTCCTATGTGAACCAGCGGCTCGGCACGGCCATCCTGCTCGGCCGCGACGATGTCATCAAGGAGAACGCCAGGCACGCCGGCATCGACTTGAACAAGCAAGGCATCGAGATCATCAATGCGCGCCTGTCGCGCCGCAATTCGATCTACACCGACTATCTCTACGAACGCATGCAGCGCAAAGGCTTCCTGTTCCGCGACTGCCAGCGGCTGATCAACAACGACCGCAACCATTTTGCCGCCTGCATGGTGGCGCTGGGTGATGCCGACGGCATCGTCACCGGCGTCACCCGCAACTATTCCACCGCGCTCGACGATATCAGGCGCGTCATCGACGCCAAGCCCGGCCACCGCGTCATCGGCGCCTCGATCGTGCTGGCGCGCGGCCGCACGGTGATCGTCGCCGACACCGCCGTCCACGACATGCCCAACGCCGAGCAGATCGCCGACATCGCCGAGGAGGCGGCAGGCTTTGCCCGCCGCATGGGCTATGAGCCGAGGCTCGCCATGCTCGCCTATTCCACCTTTGGCCATCCGCAGGGCGAGCGTTCCGAGCGCATCCAGGAAGCCGTGCGCATCCTCGACAAGCGCCGCGTCGATTTCGAATATGACGGCGAAATGGCCGCCGACGTGGCGCTCAACGCCCGCGCCATGGCGCAATACCCGTTCATCCGCCTGACCGGCCCGGCCAATGTGCTGATCATGCCGGCGTTCCACTCGGCCTCGATCTCGACCAAGATGCTGCAGGAACTCGGCGGCTCGACCGTCATCGGCCCGCTGCTGGTCGGCCTGAACAAGCCGGTGCAGATCGTCTCGCTGAACGCCAAGGACAGCGATATCGTGAACATGGCGGCGATCGCGGCCTACACGGCGGGGACTTGAGGAGCATCCCGCCTGGCAGACGAAAGCTTCTGCATCAGACAAGCCCGAAGCGCGGCGCGGGCACCTTCTCGCGCTGACTTCACCCCGGCGCGTACCCACGCGCTGCCTCGACCACCTCTTCCGCCTGGTCCTGCCGCAGCAGGTCGATCGGGATGCGGCCGTCGAGCTGTGCCGCTGGGCGGGTCAACCATAGCCATGCGAGCCTCGGGTTGCCGATCAGCTCCAGCACGTCGCTTATGCCCGCCACCGGCCTGCCGTCGACGAATTGCGCCAGCGGGAAGACGTGCTTGCGGCCGCCCTTGCGCAGCGCGATGACGTCGCCGCGCCGTTGCCAGCGGTGCAAGGTGGAGCGGGCGATGCGCAGGTTCTCTTCCAGATAGGTCGAGCCGGCGACGCGGCCGGCCCAGTCCTCGATCAGCATCGATTCGAGGTCGTCGGACTGGGGGAGCGCGGCCAGCGTTTCGGCCTCTGCGGACAGCGTCGTCGTGCCGGTGGTGCCGGCTTCGCTGCGGCGCGCGGCTTCGGCCGCGAGCGCACGCACGAATTTCGAGGCAAGGCCGGGAAGGTCGGCATGGATGGCGTCGATGGCGCGCTGGTGCTTGGGCGACAGCAAGGTAACGGCGGACGCTATGCTGCCGGCGATCTTGCCGACCGAGACCATGGTGGACTGGTTGATCGCCTCGTCATAATTGGCGAGCGCGCGCTCGACCTTGTCGGCGACCAACTCCGCGAAGTCGTCCTGGTTTATGCCGGTCGCCTGGATTGGAAATCTGGTCATGCATCTGTCTTCTGGCCGCGCTCCTCCCCGACTGCGGCCGTTTGTCAACGGCTAAGGGAAAAGCGGGACTCCGAACGGCAACAGATGCAGCGAACCCGACAGGTTGCTGTCTTGCATTTACGACACCCCAACTGACTGCGAGCATCCCGAAATGCCAGTCACGGGACGCTCGCAATTTCCTGTAGGAGCGGTGTGTGACAACCGCGCGACGGTCTTTTCCTTCTCCCCTTGTGGGAGAAGGTGGCCTCGCGAAGCGAGGTCGGATGAGGGTGTTCCAGCTTGGCAAAAACGGCGATCCGTCACCCACCCCTCAACCGTCTCGGCGCTGCGCGCCGATCCACCTTCTCCCACAGGGGGAGAAGGGAAAAGCCCCCTACAACAACCCCGCCTGCTCGGCTTCCTTGCGCAGATTCTGCCGTGGCCTCGGGCCGATCTGCTGGATCACCAATCCGGCTGCGAGTGAGCCAAGGTCGCCGCAGGTCTGGAGGTCGCGTCCCTGTGTATAACCATGCAGGAAGCCGGCGGCGTAGAGGTCGCCGGCGCCCGTCGTGTCGACCAGCTCCTTGATGGCGGTCGCCTTTATGACCACGGTCTCGTCGCCGCGCACGATGACCGAGCCCTTTTCGGAGCGGGTCACCGCCGCGATCTTGCAATCCTTGCGGATCTGCGCCAGCGCCTCGTCGAACGACGAAGTCTGGTAAAGCGACTTGATCTCGTGGCTGTTGGCAAAGACGATATCGACCGTGCCCGAGCGCATCAGGTCGAGGAACTCGTCACGGTAACGGTCGACGCAGAACGAATCCGACAAGGTCATGGACACTTCGCGGCCGGCCGCGTGCGCCAGCCTGGCCGTCTGCCGGATGGCTTCCTTGGCGCGTGGCGGGTCCCACAGATAGCCTTCGAAATAGGTCACCTTGGCGCCCGACGCCTTGTCGGCCTCGACATCTTCCGGCCCGAGTTCGACGCAGGCGCCGAGATAGGTGTTCATCGAGCGCTCGCCGTCGGGGGTGACGAAGATCATCGAGCGCGCCGTCGGCGGCTCGCCCTCGAGCGGCTTGGTGTCAAAGGCGACACCTTGCGCGTGGATATCGTGCGCGTAGATTTCGCCCAGCGCATCGTTGGAAACCTTGCCGAAGAAGGCGGCGCGTCCCCCGAAGGA
>NZ_RZSJ01000236.1:0-8672 GCF_003998025.1 Mesorhizobium sp. M8A.F.Ca.ET.021.01.1.1 | reverse complement strand
ATGCGGGGATCAGCGTCAGGTGTCCCGCCGCCAGCGACGAGGCGCCGATGATGTGGACATCGTGCCCGACGGCCAGTTTCGCGATCTCTTCCGGTGTCTGGAACATGGCGCCGACGGTGACGTCGAAGCCGAGATCGGCGAAAGCCGTGGCGATCACCTTCTGTCCGCGGTCGTGGCCGTCCTGTCCCATCTTGGCCACGAGAATGCGCGGCTTGCCGCCATTTTTCTTTTCGAAGGCATCAAGCTTGTCCCGCAGCCGGTCGACCACCGGATTGTCGCCGAGCGCCTTGCGGTAGACGCCGGAAATGGTCTGCACCGTGGCCACATGGCGGCCATAGGCTCGTTCCAAGGCGAACGAGATTTCGCCGACAGTGGCGTTGGCGCGCGCGGCGCGGATGGCGAATTCAAGGAGATTGTCCTCGCCTTGTGCGGCACGTGTCAGCGCATCGAGCGCGCTTTCGACGGCGGCCACGTCGCGCGTGCCTTTCAGCCGTTGCAGCTTCGAGAGTTGCCGGGCCCTGACCTCGGCATTGTCGATCTTCAGCACATCGACCTCGATGTCGTTCTCCGGGCGATGCGCATTGACGCCGACCAGCATCTGCTCGCCGGAATCGATGCGCGCCTGCGTGCGGGCCGCCGCTTCCTCGATGCGCAGCTTGGGTATGCCCTTTTCGATCGCCGCCGCCATGCCGCCGAGAGCCTCGACCTCCTCGATATGAGCAAGCGCACGCGCCGCCAGATCGTGTGTCAGCCGCTCGAGATAGGCCGAACCGCCCCACGGATCGATGATGCGCGTGGTGCCGGACTCCTTCTGCAGGACAAGTTGCGTGTTGCGGGCGATGCGCGCCGAATGGTCGGTCGGTAGCGCCATTGCCTCGTCGAAGGAATTGGTGTGCAGCGACTGGGTATGCCCTTGGGTCGCCGCCATCGCCTCGATCATGGTGCGGATGATGTTGTTGTAGGGATCCTGCGCCGTCAGCGACCAGCCGGAAGTCTGGCAATGGGTACGCAGCGACAGCGATCGCTCGTCCTTCGGCGCGAAATTCTTTTTCATCAGCGTCGCCCACAACAGGCGCGCGGCCCTGAGCTTGGCCACTTCCATGAAGAAGTTCATGCCGATCGCCCAGAAGAAGGACAGGCGCGGCGCGAAACTGTCGATGCCGAGCCCTGCCGCGACGCCGGCGCGGGCATATTCGATACCGTCGGCGATCGTATAGGCGAGCTCCAGGTCGGCGGTCGCGCCGGCCTCTTGCATATGGTAGCCGGAGATCGATATCGAGTTGAACTTCGGCATGTTCTTCGAGGTGTAGGAGAAGATGTCCGAGACGATCCGCATCGAGGGCTTCGGCGGATAGATGTAGGTGTTGCGGACCATGAACTCCTTCAGAATGTCGTTCTGAATGGTTCCCGCCAGATCTTCCTGTGCGACGCCTTGCTCTTCCGCCGCCACGATGTAGAGCGCCATGATCGGCAGCACGGCTCCGTTCATCGTCATCGACACGGTCATGTCGCCGAGCGGTATGCCGTCGAACAACTGACGCATGTCGAGGATGGAATCGATGGCCACGCCCGCCATGCCGACATCGCCGGCGACACGCGGATGGTCTGAGTCATAGCCGCGATGGGTGGCAAGATCGAAGGCAACCGAAAGACCTTTCTGGCCGGCGGCAAGGTTGCGCCGGTAAAAGGCGTTGGACTCTTCGGCGGTCGAAAAGCCTGCATATTGCCGGATCGTCCAGGGCTGCTGGACATACATGGTTGGGTAGGGGCCACGCACGAAGGGCGGCAGGCCGGGATAGGTGTCGAGATGCGGCAGGCCCTTGAGGTCGCCCTGATTGTAGAGATGCTTGACGACGAGGCCTTCCGGCGTCGTCCGCTGCCCCTTGACCTCGACAGGCGCGCGGCGCGGTGGCACCCAGCCGATCTGACTGAAATCCGGAATCAAGAAGCGGCCCCGATGGATTGATCGATGCGGACTGGAGGCAGCGGCTCGCACAGGACGACGCCCTCGGTGAAGGCAGGTCGCCGCTCAGCGTCCAGCGTCTCGACCGGACGCTCGCCTTTCAACGGATAAAGCGTGGCGCCGATCATGGCCCGCTCGCCTGACTTGAAGGCAATGCCGCGCTGGACGGCAGCAGCGCGGACGCGTTGCTGGATATGTCCGTCCCGAAGGCTGGAGAGCACGCCACCCTCTGCCTCGATCGCCTGCAATTCCGCCCACGCTGCTTCGCAAAGATCCGACGTCAGCGCTTCGACGGCGCCGGAGCCATGGGCGGGATCGGCGACATGGTCGACATGGCTTTCATTGGCCATGATCAACTGCGCGTTGCGCGCGACGCGGCGGGCAAAAGCCGCCGGCAGGCCATGCGCGATCGTATGCGGCAGGATTGAGATCGAATCGGCGCCTCCCGCCGCCGCGGCGAAGCAGCCGATCGTCGTGCGCAGGATGTTGGTTTCGGGGTCCAGTGCCGTCATCATGCGAAATGATGTCTCGGCATGGATGTTGGCCGTGGAATTGGGGATCGAGCAGGCCTCCTGCACCCGTGCCCACAGCCTGCGCAAGGCCCGCACCTTGGCCATTGACAGGAACTGGTCCTGGTCGACGCTGAGCGCGAAACCGATATGAGGCGCGGCATAGACGAGCGGCTGCCGCGCCTTCTCGAACATTCTCAGATACGAGACCGCCGAGGCCAGCATGATGCCGAGTTCCTGCGCTTCCGTGGCGCCGGCATTGTGAAAAACGCGACCGTCCGCCTCCAGGAGCACACCCGGAACGCCCATCGAGAAGAAATGCGCCAGCGATTGCGGCATCGATTCCTGCAGTGCCTCGATCGACATGCGCAGTCGGCCGGTGCCGGCGAGGACGGCCGCCGGATCGATGCCGAAGGAAAGGTTGAGCTTTGCCGGATCGGAGCGCCGCTTGCTCAGGAACGCCACCAGCCAGTCGGCCATGGGGCGGCTCCAGGGGTGGGTGTCGATGCGGATCTGGACCCTGTTGAGGGGCACGCCCTCCAGCACCGTCTCCAGTGCCTGCGCCGTCCTCGGCAGGCCGTAGCCGAACGCGTTCGGGGCACCTTCGAAGACGAGCGACAGTCCCGTCGCGCCTTGCGCAATGTCTTCCAGGGCCTGGCTCTTGGCGCGATCGACATCGGGGTCGTCGACGCGCTGGCTGACGATCCAGGGCGATTGAGGATTGGCGCGCACGATCGGTTCGGCTCCGGTCGCGCGGTCATAGAGCGGCTCGACGCGGATGTTGTCGTCGGTATGCGAGATCAGCTTTTCCTCGAAGGATGCGCCGGCCAACGCCTTTTCCGCCAAGGCCAGCCATCGCTGACGCTCCGCATCCATTGGCTCAACATCCCTGGTCAAGGCTCCGGCGCCCATTCGTCGTCCTCGTTCTGTGTGGCCGCACCAGCCCGGCCAGCCCAGTCTACGGTCCCCGGTCGGTTACCGCAATGCACGTGCAAGGTCCGAATCCCACTCACCTGATATTCGATCCACCTGATATAGGTCGGCTTGGGTGGGCGGACCATGGACGATTGCCAAACACCATCGAAATTCGCAAGTTCCAAATCCGATCCTGGCGATTGGTCCGATTTGGACGATTGGCCCTGGATTGGATGATCGGCCCGCGTTGGACAATTGTCATTGTCGCTGTGCAACAGCCTCACTATACCTTCGGGCAAAGGCTGGCTTTGGGCACATCAGTTTGCGGAGACCCGACATATGGCTGACGACACCAGTATTTTCATCGGCGCCAGCCGCAAGCCCGACGACAGCTATCAGCGAGCTGAAAATCTGCTGCTGCAATACGGCAATCGCCATGGCCTGGTGACCGGCGCCACCGGTACCGGCAAGACCGTCAGCTTGCAGATCCTGGCGGAGGGATTTTCCAACGCCGGCGTGCCGGTCTTCTGCGCCGACATCAAGGGCGACCTTTCCGGCATCGCCATGATGGGCACCGCGCAGGATTTCCTGGTCAAGCGGGCGGAACAGGTGAAGCTCGACCCTTACGACTTCCAGGAATTCCCGGTCATCTTCTGGGATCTGTTCGGCGAGCAGGGCCACCCTATCCGCGCGACCATTTCGGAAATGGGACCGCTGCTGCTGTCGCGGCTGATGAACCTGACCGACGCACAGGAAGGCATCATGAACATTGCCTTCCGCATAGCCGATGAGGAAGGGTTGCTGCTGCTCGACATGAAAGATCTGCAGGCGCTGCTCGCCAACATTGCCGAGCGTGCGGAAGAGATCAGCGCCCGTTACGGCAACGTCACCAAGCCATCGGTGGGGGCCATTCAGCGCACGTTGCTGGTGCTGGAGCAGCAGGGCGCGGCGAACTTCTTTGGCGAGCCGGCATTGCGCATCGCCGACATCATGCGCACGACCCGCGATGGTCGCGGCGCCATCAGCGTGCTGGCCGCCGACAAGCTGATGATGAATCCGCGCCTCTACGCGACGTTCCTTCTCTGGCTGATGTCGGAGCTGTTCGAGGAATTGCCCGAAGTCGGCGACCCCGACAAGCCGAAGCTGGTGTTCTTCTTCGACGAGGCGCACCTCTTGTTCGACGAGGCGCCGAAGGTGCTGATCGACCGGGTCGAGCAAGTGGTCCGCTTGATTCGCTCCAAGGGCGTCGGCGTCTATTTCGTCACGCAGAACCCTTTGGATATTCCCGAAAAGGTCCTCGCCCAGCTCGGCAACCGCGTGCAGCATGCGCTGCGCGCCTACACGCCGCGCGAGCAGCAGGCGGTGAGGACGGCGGCCGAGACCTTCCGGCCCAATCCCGATTTCGACTGCGCCACCGCCATCACCCAGCTCGCCACCGGCGAAGCGCTGGTCTCGACGCTGGAGGCCAAGGGCATTCCGTCGATGGTCCAGCGCACGCTCATCCGTCCGCCGTCGTCGCGGCTTGGACCCATTACCCCCGCCGAGCGGCTGAAGCTGATCGGGGAAAGCCCGGTCACCGGCCAGTACGACCAGGTCATCGACCGCGAATCGGCGTTCGAGATGCTGCAGAAGAAGGCCAAGGAGGCGCAGGACGCCGAGGCGCAGCAGGCAGACACCGGCGGCTCGCGCTGGACCATTCCAGGCTTCGGCAATGACGATCCAGCGCCGCAGTCCGGTGGCAGGCGCGCGCCGGCGCCGCGGCCGTCCAATCGCCAGACGGTGGCGGAAGCCGCAATCAAGTCGGTGGTGCGATCGGTCGGCTCGTCGGTCGGACGTGCGATCGTGCGCGGGATTCTGGGGAGTTTGTCGCGGGGGCGGTAGGATCGGGCAGCGGCGTTGCCGCTGCCCTGTGAGCTCAGAAGATCGCGTCCGTGACCGCCTTGACCGGGCCGAGCAGCACCGATCCATCCGGCACGCCGGCGTCGATCGGGATGGCCTTGTGGTTCGCCGTCGCCACCATGGGCTGGCTGGCGTTGCTGGTCACGATGACCGGGCTCTTCGACGGCACGCGGTCATAGAGATCGATGATGTCCTGGTTCATCAGGCGCACGCAGCCCGATGACACCGATTTGCCTATCGAGCGCCATTCCGGCGAGCCGTGCAGGCGATAGAGCGTGTCCACATTGCCCTGGAAGAGATAGAGCGCGCGCGCCCCGAGCGGGTTCTTCAGGCCGCCGGGCATGCCGCCATTGTCGGCGCTGTACTGCTTCAATTCCGGCTGGCGCGCGATCATCTCATCCGGAGGCGTCCATTTCGGCCATTTCTGCTTCCACTGGACGACGGCGTCGCCCGACCATTCGAAGCCGGCGCGGCCGAGCCCGACACCATAGCGAATGGCCTGGCCGCCCGGGCGAACCAGATAGAGGAAGTGGCCTGTCGTATCGACGACGATGGTTCCCGGCTTCTGTCCGGTCGGGTCGGGCACGATCTGGCGCAGGAACTGCGGGTCGATCCTGTCGACCGGGATGGCCGGCAGATCGAAGCCGCCATCGTTGACCGCCGCGTACATAGACGCATAGTCGGCGAGCGGCGGGTCGACATAGGTAGGTGGCGGCGGCTCGGCCGGCCCCGGTCCGGTGGTTGCGCATGCCGAAACCGCGATCGAGGCGGCGCCCAGGGCTGCGGCGTTGAGAAAGCAGCGACGGCTCAGGCGATAGGATTCGATTTCGGTTATGGACATGGCTGCCTTCTTTAAGACTCAAATCGCACAAAGCGTCAACACGCCGACGTCCGCCGCGGGTGCCTAACAACACCTGAGGCGATAGGCGGTTCCGATTCTGGCCCGAACGTGGACAAACAAAGGCGAAGCTGTGACTGCGCCGCCACTGTGGCGTTGGGGCCACAGGTCTGTCAGCTGCCGGATACGAGGGCCTCCAGCGATGGCAGGATCAGGGCCGGCGGCAAGTCCCGGTATTCCTCCGGCTGGTTGGAGCGGTTGATCCAAACCGTGCGGAAACCGAATTTGGTGGCGCCCGCAATGTCCCAGCGATTGGAAGACTGGAAGGAGACCGCGCCTGGATAGAGGCGCCAGCCGGTGGCGACCATGTCGTAGACCGCTGGGTCGGTCTTGAAGCGCCGCACCGCATCGACCGAATAGACGTCGTCCAGGACCTGGTCGAGTGCCGCGGACTTTACTGCCGCTTCAAGCATTTCGGGCGAGCCATTGGAGAGGATAGCCAGTCTGGCGCCGGAAGCCTTGAGCGCCTTCAGCACGGCTGGCACTTCGGGGTAACAGTCCAGCCTCCAATAGGCCTCCAGCAACTTTGCCTTGAGACCAGGATCGGCCGAAGGGACCTTGCGCAAGGCGAAGTCCAGCGCCTGTTCCGTCAACTGCCAGAAATCGCAATAGGCGCCCATCAGCGTGCGCACCCAGGAATATTCGAGTTGCTTGGCGCGCCAGATTTCGGACAGGAGCTGGCCGTCCGGGCCGATCGCGTCTGCATGGCGGCGCACGGCGGCGTGCACGTCGAACAGTGTGCCGTAGGCGTCGAAAACATAGGCGGCGTATTGCATGGCAACAGTTTTGAGGCGAGGCGGGACAAGGTGCAAGCCTTGATTGCACCGCACCCGTCGCTGGCCTCAACAAATCTCCCTGATGATGGTTGACGAGGCCTGTCAAAGCATCTTCCAATGGCTGTCACATAAGATTGACCGGAACGGGAAAACGCGATGACACTGGCGGCAGCGGCGCAATCCGCGACATGGACTTTCATCGATGGCGATTGGTACGAAGGCAATGTCGCCATTCTGGGGCCGCGCAGCCACGCCATGTGGCTCGGCACCAGCGTGTTCGACGGGGCTCGCTGGTTCGAGGGCGTGGCGCCGGACCTCGAACTTCATGCCGCACGCGTCAATGCCTCGGCGATCGCGCTCGGCCTCGCGCCGAACATGACGCCGGAGCAGATCGTCGGGCTGACCTGGGACGGATTGAAGAAATTCGACGGCAAGACGGCGGTCTACATCAGGCCGATGTACTGGGCCGAGCATGGCGGCTACATGGGCGTGCCGGCCGATCCCGCCTCGACCCGTTTCTGCCTGTGTCTCTATGAATCGCCGATGATCTCGCCGACCGGTTTTTCCGTGACCGTATCGCCGTTCCGGCGGCCGACCATCGAAACCATGCCGACCAATGCCAAGGCCGGCTGCCTCTATCCCAACAACGGCCGCGCCATCCTCGAGGCCAAGGCGCGCGGCTTCGACAATGCACTTGTGCTCGACATGCTGGGCAATGTCGCGGAGACCGGAAGCTCGAACATCTTTCTGGTCAAGGACGGCCATGTGCTGACGCCGGCGCCCAACGGAACCTTCCTGTCCGGCATTACCCGCTCGCGCACGATGACGCTGCTCGGCGACTATGGGTTCAGGACGACCGAAAAGACGCTTTCGGTGCGGGATTTCCTCGAAGCCGACGAAATCTTCTCGACCGGCAACCACTCCAAGGTGGTGCCGATCACCCGCATCGAGGGCCGCGACCTGCAACCCGGCCCGGTGGCCAAGAAGGCACGCGAACTCTATTGGGATTGGGCGCATTCGGCCTCGGTTGGCTGAGATGCCGGTTTGAGCTTTTTGTCGCTGCGCGGTTGGCCGCAGGAAAAGCGTGTGACAGTTCTCGGGAACCCGCTTAGAAAGAGAACCGACGCTTCACTTCCGGAGTTGTTCCAGCTCAATCGCGACCTATCTTACTCCGGTATCCACACCGGATTTTTCCACGAGGGAGTACTACCCATGGCTTTCGAATTGCCCGCTCTGCCCTACGACTATGAGGCCCTGCAGCCCTATATGTCGAAAGAGACGCTGGAGTATCACCACGACAAGCATCACAAAGCCTATGTTGACAACGGCAACAAGCTCGCCGCCGAAGCCGGCCTTGGCGATCTTTCCGTCGAAGAGGTGGTCAAGCAGTCGTTCGGCAAGAATGCCGGTCTCTTCAACAATGCCGCACAGCATTACAACCACATCCATTTTTGGAAGTGGATGAAGAAGGGCGGTGGCGGCAACAAGCTCCCTGGCGCGCTGCAGAAGGCTTTCGACAGCGATCTTGGCGGCTATGACAAGTTCAAGGCCGACTTCATCGCCGCCGGCACGACGCAGTTCGGTTCGGGCTGGGCATGGGTTTCGGTCAAGGACGGCAAGCTGGCGATCTCGAAGACGCCAAACGGTGAAAACCCGCTCGTTCATGGCGCATCGCCGATCCTCGGCGTCGACGTCTGGGAACACTCCTATTA
>NZ_RZSJ01000235.1:0-8694 GCF_003998025.1 Mesorhizobium sp. M8A.F.Ca.ET.021.01.1.1 | reverse complement strand
CGTCAACACCGATTTCGTCGCGGCGGTCAAGTTTTCCAACCTGTGGGAAGGCAAGGCGCATTTGCTCGACAAATCGGGCCATGCGCCGTTCTGGGATTCGCCCGACCGCTTCAACCCTGTCTTCGCTCGTTTCCTGGCGAGCGTCGATCAGGCATAAGTCGTCGGGATCCTGGGGAGGCAATGACTCGGCCCTGGTGTCAGAGGGCACGAAACCGACTTCGGTTTCGAAGTGATGGCGCAAGCAATCGCCAATGTGCAATGTGTCGACGTTTGCGCCGGTGGCTCGCCTGTGATCCAAGGCGCACTGGATGCGGGTCACCCTGCAGTTGGAGCGCTGAATGACCCTAATCACACGCCGCAGGCTTTTGAAAACCGCCGCCATCGCTGGCGCGAGCGGTGTCGGGCTTGCCGCGGTCGGCAGGATTGGCGGCTCGGCCGCGGCCACGCCCGAGCCGGTGGTGCTGCGGACGGCAAAAATCCAGGCCAAGCTGATGGATGTTGGCCCGACCAGGGATGTACTGACCTATGGCAACGCTGGAATGCCGCCGGTGCTGAGGATGAAGAAGGGCGAGCCCTTCGCCGCCCGCCTGATCAACGCCATCGACGATCCGACGACAATCCACTGGCACGGCATTCGCCTGCCGAACAAGATGGATGGCGTGCCCTTCCTGGTGCAGCCTTACGTCTACACCGGCGATCATTTCGACTACGCCTTTACCCCGCCCGATGCCGGCACCTTCTGGTATCACCCGCATTGCAATACGCTGGAGCAGATGGGGCGCGGCCTGACTGGCGTGATCGTGGTCGAAAACCCGAACGATCCGAAATTCGACGCCGAATTTGTCCTCAATCTGCGCGATTGGCGCCTTGGCGACGACGGCCAGTTCATCGACCAGTTCCGGCCGCGCGATGCGGCGAGAACCGGCACCTACGGCACGGTGCGCACCGCGAACTGGCTCGACCAGCCGCAATATGACGCGCCGGCCGGCGGGTTGGTGCGGCTCAGGCTGGCGATCACTGATGTGACCCGGATCTATGCTTTCCGCGTCGACGGCGCCGAGGCCGATGTCATCGCGCTGGACGGCAATCCGGTGCCGCTGCGCTTTTCGCCCGATGCCTTGCTGCTGGGGCCGGGCCAACGCATGGAACTCGCCATCCGCATGCCCGACGAAGAGGGCGCGATCGTCAGCTTGCGAGACGTCAGGGGCACCAAGCCCAAGGTGCTCGCGACGTTGCGCGCGACGGGCAGTTCGCTGAAGCGGGATGTTCGCGATCTCGCACCGCTGGAGGTCAATCCGGTGGCCGAGGTCGATCTCACCGCTGCCCGGCATATTTCGCTGACGCTCAGCGCCACGGCGGAGAACGTCCCGAGCGACGGCATATGCGGCTCGCTCGGCTACAGTTTCTGGGCGATCAACAAAGTGCCGTGGCCGGGCGATACATCCGATCCGACCGCGCCTTTGGCCGAATTGAAGCTCGGCAAGAGTTACATCATCGACATGGAGAACCTGACGCCGCAATCGCATCCGATGCATCTGCACGGCATGAGCTTCAAGGTGCTGTCGTCGTCGACGCGCGCGGTTCAGCCGCTGATTTCCGACACCTACCTCATCCAGCCCAATGAGAAGGTGAGCCTTGGTTTCGTCGCCGACAATCCCGGCGACTGGCTGCTGCACTGCCACATCATCGAGCACCAGAAATCAGGCATGACGAGCTACGTCAGGGTGGTTTGAAGCCAGGCCATCGAAGGCCGCGTTGTCCGCGCCCTACTTGCGCAGTTGTGCCTCGATCTCGTCGAGCACCTTGTCCTTGCCGATGCCGGTGAGGAAGGCGAGGCCCTTGATCACCGGCTTGGTCACCGAAGCCGAGATCGGCGTGGTGGCGACGATGAAGTCGACGCTGTCGGCCAGCCCCGGCACTTCGGTCGCCTTGGCCTGCTGCGCGTTGAAGGTAAGACCGCGCTTCTTCATCGCTTCGGTGACGGCGACGTTGACCGCCGTCGAGGTGGCGATCCCTGTACCGCAGGCAAAGAGAATGGTTTTCTGTTTGGACATTTGCTGCTCCTCCTTGGTTATCAGCCGAGCACGGCACGCACGTCGTCGAGGTTGCTGGCCGACCTCAAGCCGTCCAATGCCTGCGGGTTCTGGATGGTCTCCATGACGGATTGCAGCGCTTCAATCTGCTTATCCCTGTCATTGATGGCAAGCAGGAAGACGAAGCCGACCGGCAACTTCTCGTCGGGATCTTCCATGTTGGCGAAGGTCACCGGTTTTCTCAGCGTGCCCATTGCGATGCCGGGCTTCAGCACATGCTCGGGATCGGTGTGCGGCACCGCGACATTGTCGGCGCGCTCCAGCGGCAGCCCTGTCGGGATGGTCATTTCGCGGCGCACGACCGCGTCGGCATAGGAGCTTTTGACATAGCCAAGCGCCTCGAGCCGCCCGGCGAGGATGCGGATGATCTCCTCATTGGTCGAGGCATCGGATCCGAGCACGATCGCCTCGGGATCCAGAAGCTGCATGAGGCCGTCGGACATGTCTTGCTCCGTCGATGAATCGTGCGCCCGGGGAGGGCGCACGATCGTTTCAGATTGAAGCCGCCAAGGCTCAGGCGGTGTGTTCGGCCGGCTCGTCCTCGGCGCCTGCCGCCCGCTCCCAGCCGAGCGTATTGCGCCGGTAGAGCACGAACAGCGCTGCGATGACCACCGCGATGATGATGATGCCGATAAGGCCAAGCCCCTGGATCGCCTCGATGATCACGTAGGGCACCCACAGGAAGCCGTCGACCACCGAGGTGATCTGCAGCGCATCCGCCGGCAGCTTGAAGCCCGATGCGACGGCGGCACTGGTGAACAGCGGCGCCAGCGCGTTGGCGACATAGAAGCCGATCGCCAAGGTCACCGTGCCGATCACCACCATGCGGAACACATTGCCTTTGACCAGCGGCGCGGTCATGGCGACGATGAACGGGATGACCGCCAGGTCGGCGAACAGGATGACGCGGTTGCCGGGCAGGATCACCGACAGGATGATCGCGATCGGCACCAGGATCAGCGACGACGAGATCGCCGCGGGATGGCCGATCAGGATCGCCGAATCGAGGCCGACCAGAAGCTCGCGGTCGCCGGTGCGCTTGCGCACGAATTCCTGCGCCGCGTCGGAAACCGGAAGCAGGCCTTCCATCAGGATCTTCACCATGCGCGGCAGAAGCAGCATCACCGCGGCCAGCGTCATGCCGGTGCCCAGCACCTTGGCCAGGACCACACTGAGATCGCCCGCATTGTAGAAGGCGATGGCGCCGAGCACGAGGCCGATGATGAGGCCGAGCACGACCGGTTCGCCGAACACGCCGAAGCGGCGCTCGATGGTTTCGGTGTTGATGTTGATGCGGTTGATGCCGGGAATACGGTCCATGATCCAGTTCAGGATGATGGCGATCGGCAGGATCTGCGCCGAGGCGAGATGCGGCACCGAAATGCCGGGAACGCCGTAGAACTGCTGCACCGCGCGCGCCGACCAGTCGGCGAAAAGCAGCGAAAGCGCCGCGACGAGCGCCGCGATCGCAATGCCGTAGGCCAGATTGTCGGTGGCGGCCACGACAAGCGAGCCGACGAAGGCAAAGTGCCAGAAATTCCAGACGTCGACATTGAGCGTGCGCGTCATGCGCGTCAGCAACAGCACGATGTTGACCAGGATGCCGACCGGGATGACCCAAAGCCCGACCGATGAGCCGAAGGCGATCGCGGCCGCCGAGGGCCAGCCGACATCGATAATGTCGCGATGGATGCCGGTGTTGGTGACGATGGCCTTGGCCACGTCGCCGATCGACGTGAACATCAGGCCAAGCACGAGGTTGATACCGATGAAGGCGACGCCGATGGTGACGGCGGCGCGAAAGGCCTTGCTGACCTTGGCGCCCAAAACCACGGCGATGATGAAAATGACGATCGGCAGCAGGATTGTCGCGCCGAGCGTGTCGATGGCCCCCTTGAGGCCAGCGAGTAGAGTATCCATTCTTCCTCCCCTGGAGCCACGGGCTCTGCCCGAGGATGCTCCGTTGTCTCGTCCACGCCTTTGCCGCCTTGGCGCAAAGGCCTCCCCAAATCTAACGAGAGGCGAAATGCTCGTCCGAGCGGTGTTTCGGAGTGAACATTTGCCTTTGTTAGCAAACGAATGTTTTATTGTGGCTGTTCACGACAATGTCAATTGGCAACCCTTTGGGCCAATAATTCGCGGCGAATGCGCCGTTTCCCGGCGATTCCATTGGAAATCGCCGGCCGCGAGCGGTTTCATTGGCACAGCGGACCCGTCCCTGCTAATCCGGCCTCGAATCAAGAAGCTGTGGACATCCCTGCATGACCAATGTCGCCTTGACGGGACTTGCCAGCGATCTCGCCAGACGCGCCGCCGAGGGCCGCCCCGTGCGCATCGGCGTCATCGGCTCCGGCGAAATGGGCACCGACCTCGTCACGCAAGGCATGCTGATGCCGGGCATTGCGGTTTGCGCCGTTTCGACTCGCCGCCCGCACACCGCGCGCGATGCCATCCGCATCGCCTATGGTGACGAGGCGATGGCGGTCGAAGCCGATGCCGCTTCGAAAGTCACTGCTGCGATCGAGGCGGGAAAAATAGCCATCACCTCGAACGAGATGCTGGTCACCAATCCACTGATCGACGTCGTTATCGACGCCACGGGAAAGCCCGGCGTTGCCGCCGATTTCGACCTGATGGCGATGGAGCATGGCAAGCATCTGGTGATGATGAATGTCGAAGCCGACGTCACCATCGGCTGCTATCTCAAACAGCAGGCCGACCGGCTTGGCGTCGTCTATTCGGTCGGCGCCGGCGATGAGCCGTCGAGTTGCATGGAACTGATCGAATTCGCCTCCGCCCTCGGCCTGACCATCGTCTCGGCCGGCAAGGGCAAGAACAACCCGCTCAACCATGATGCGGTGCCCGATGACTATCGCGAGGAAGCGATCCGTCGCAACATGAACCCGCGCATGCTGGTCGAGTTCATCGACGGCTCCAAGACCATGGTCGAGATGTGCGCCATCGCCAACGCCACCGGGCTGGTGCCCGACGTGCCCGGCATGCATGGTCCCAAGGCCGACCGCGACGACCTCGTCAAGGTGCTGATCCCGCGCGAGGACGGTGGCCTCCTGCTGAAGAAGGGCGTCGTCGACTACACCATCGGCAAGGGTGTGGCGCCCGGCGTCTTCGTCATCGTCGAGGCGACGCATCCGCGCATCATCGAACGCATGGACGACCTGCATATCGGCCACGGCCCTTATTACAGCCTGTTCCGGCCTTACCATTTGACGTCGCTCGAAGTGCCGCTCACCGCCGCCCGCATCGTGCTGTTCGGCAAACCGGACATGGTGCCGCTGCCGCGGCCGGTTGCCGAGGTCTGCGCCGTTGCCAAGCGCGATCTCGCCGTCGGCGAGACCTTCGATGCGATCGGCGAAACTTGCTATCGCTCCTGGACGATGACCGTTCGCGAAGCCCGCGCTCAGCGCGCCGTCCCGGTCGGCCTGCTCGAGGGCGGCAAGGTGCTGAAACCAGTCAGGAAAGGTGATCTGCTGACGGCCGACAATGCCGCGCCCGACCAGACGACCAGGCTGTTTGCGCTGCGCCGTCTGCAGGATGAAATGCTCTACGGAAGCTAGCCTCGCATTGCCGGGAAAGCGGTAACCGCAACTTCGTCATCCTGGGGCGAAGCAAGGAGCGTAGCGACGCGGCGCAGACCCAGGATCCATGCCGTGATTTAGAGGCGTTGCAGCGGTGGCAGAATTTTGCTCCGCTGCGCCCTTCCATTGAGCTCCCGGCATGGATCCTAGGGTCTCCGCGACGGAGCTTCGCTCCTGCTTCGCCCTAGGATGACGACGTTAGGAACTACCGCTCAGGCTTCTATTCTGTCAAAATCATAGCGTCGAGGACCCAGATGAAACTCTACATCAGAAATCCGCGCGCACGCGAATTGGCGAGACGGCTTGCAGACTTGCGCAATACGTCGATGGCCAAGGCGGTCTTCAAAGCGCTTGAATCCGAACTGCAGCGAAAGCAACTCTCGCTCGCCAAAAGGCTTGCCATCATAGCTCACGATCTTAGAGCCAAGGCAGGAGCGGGTGGCCGAACTATGGATAAGGACGAGATCAGCGACATGTGGGGATATTCCTGACACACCCCGAGCTGTCCCCGCTTATTTCCCCAGTTCGATCGACCTTAGCCGCGCCGCTTCCACCGCGTCGGTGAGCAACTTGGTCAGCCGGTCCTCGCCCATCAGCACGCCAAGCGCGGCCGCCGTCGTGCCGTTGGGGCTGGTCACCTGCTGGCGCAGCACACCCGGGTCCTCACTGCTTTCCGCTGCAAGCGACGCGGCGCCGTAGACGGTCTGCATGGCAAGCAGCCTGGCGGTCGCCGCCGGCAAGCCGGCCTTCTCGGCGGCCACGGTCAGCGCTTCTATGAAATGGAATATGTAGGCCGGACCCGATCCGGACACGGCGGTCACCGCATCCATCAGGCTCTCGTCATCGATGGTAGCCACTTCGCCGCTGGCCGAAAGCAGGTCGGCGACGAAACGCCTGGCGTCGTCGGAAACCAGGGGATTGGAAAACACCACCATCATGCCCTTGCCGATGGCAGCCGGCGTGTTGGGCATGCAGCGCACGATCGGCGCGCGGTTGCCGAGGATTTGCTCGAAGGTGGCCGACGGCGTTCCGGCGGCAATGCTGACGAAAGTGGTGCGGCCGTCGCCGAAGCGCTTGTAGGCGGCGGTGACGTCACGGATCACCTGCGGCTTCACCGCGATAATGACGAGTTCAGGCACGGCATCCGTCGGAATGGCTTCGGCTTCCGCCGCGGTGCCGCAGCCGAGTGCGGCGGCCCGATTGCGCAGGTCCGCGTTGGGCTCGACCACGAAAACCGCTGAGGGTGCGAGCTTGCCGGACTTCAGCCAGCCCGAGAGCATGGCGTAACCCATATTGCCGCAGCCGGCGAGAACAAGCCTGATCGTCATCGAGAGCCCTCCGAGGAAAGGCCATGACATAGACGCTCGCGGATCGGTGGGGAAGCCCTCTCAGGACCGCTGGACGGGCGTGCGCACCGCGATCGGCCGCAGCGACACTTGCCTGAGACCCAGCACGCCGAGCACGAAGAACAGCCAGACCGGATCGCCGCGATGAAAGAAGAAGCTCTCGAGGAAGGCGTTGAGCGCGGTGAACAGCACCACCATCATGAAGAAGTCGCCGAGAAAGATGTTTTCCTTGCGCTGCGGAATGCGCATGTAGTCGCGCAGCGGTGCGATGAGGAAAGTGTAGACCGCCACGCAAAGGGCAGGGATGCCCATCAGCACGGCAATGTCGAGATAGCCGTCATGGCCGTGCACGATGGTCCTGATGTCCCAGGGGCGATCGAAGGGCTGGTCCTGGCTGAACAGCAGCGGCGTGCCCCAGAAGCTCTCATAGCCGTAGCCGGTCCACGGCTTCTTCGCCAGCATCGAGCCGGCGAACTCCCACAATGTGGTGCGGCCGGTGTAGGTCATGTCGGGAAAATAGATCGCCGCCAGATGTTTGATCGGCGGCAGGAAGACGATGCCCAGCGTGCCGACCGCCGTGGCGATTATCGCCAGCGCAAACAGGATCGGCGTGCCGAGCCGCATGCCTATCAGGCTCGGAAACATCACGATCAGGATCGAGAACGGCACCAGCCCGGCGGTGGTCTTGGAGCCGGTGTGCAGCATGAAGATCATCGCCGCGCAGAAGATGCCAGCGCCCCACCAGCGCTGACCGCGCCGATAGAGATAAAGGCCGGCGAAACTGAAGCAGGCCATGATCGGTCCGGCGATGTTCTTGTGGGTGAACACGCCGCGCCACAGGCCGGCATGTTCGGGCTCTTGCGAGTCGGCCGTGTGCATCGCCTCGTGTGGAAAGACGATGAGGCCGAGATAGGATAGGCCCATCACCGCGACGGCGGTGAAGATGATGACTCTCGAGAAGGACTCGGCGTCACGCGGCAGCGCCAGGATCGTCGCCATCGTCAGGATGCCGATCATGGTGAAGGACGCCGCGCGCATGGCCGAGGGCGGATCGGTTGCCAGCACCACCGACAGGAAGAAGAAACCCAGCATCAGAATCCAGGATGGGCTGAGCAGCGAGCGCACGACGCGCGGGTCGGCGAAGGCCATCAAGGCAAAGACCGAAACCGCGCCGAGTGAGCCGAAGCCGAGCTGATTGACGATGTCGCCGCCTTCGCCGGTGAGTTCGGCGCCGGCCGGCTGGAACGGGCGGAAGGACACCATGATGACGGTGAACAGCAGCGCCGCGATCGCGGTCGCCACGCCCTCGCGCGTGAACGCGGCGCCGAGCGGCGCGCGCTCAGTTTTTCTCAGGCTGGCGGTATTGCTCATTGGCATATCCGAATTCGGCCAGCACGCGGCCGAGCGCCACATGGACGGGGTAGATGGCGATCGCCGGCGATCCGGTGCGCGCCAGCCGCATCATGCCGCGAAGCGGCGAGACGGCAAGGAGCGCCAGGCTCTTGGCGAACACTTTGGCACCTGCGAAGGGCGTGCCGGCGCGCTTCTTCTTTTCCACCAGCGTCGAGATGACACCGTTGCGCAGGCTGCGGGCACGGATCCAGTCGGTCTGGACGCGCCGGGCCGGAACGGTCTCCCGCACCTTGGCCTCGGCGCACC
>NZ_RZSJ01000234.1:0-8711 GCF_003998025.1 Mesorhizobium sp. M8A.F.Ca.ET.021.01.1.1 | reverse complement strand
TCCTGATCCTGTCGTTCAGATATTCATAGAAGACGTTCTCGCTGAAGGAGACCTTTTTGCCATTGATGGGCAGGCCGAGGAACGTTCCCTTGGGCGTGCAGTTGAACTGGAGGCGGCTGGCGATGAAAGGCGGATCGGAGATCAGCAGTTGCACATCGAAATAGAGGTCGGGAATTTCCCGAAAATCCCGCTCCAGCATGTCGCGGTAGCCTGACAATCCGACGCGGTCGCCGTTGTAATGCACCTCGTCATGGACAAAGCGATGCAGCCTTTGCCAATCCTGATTGTTGAGGCAGTCGATATAGCCTCGATAGAGATCGGTTTCGGTCACGGTGATGGCTCCGTTGCTGACGCTTGGACGAGATCATGCTCGACCGGAAGATAGAACGACCGTGGGCACAGTCCAGACGTTCCAGCCCCCGGTACCGGAATGCATCGACCAGCAGCGAGCAGGCTGATGTCGCAGTAGGCGTGCGCGCTCTACGACCCAGCCGGATGAGGTCGACATCAACAAGATCCTGTCTAGGCCGACGGCGCAGGAGTGTTGAACAGGGCAATCGTTTCGGATTTCGAATTCGCTCATTTTTCGAGCGCTGGCACTGCCCCTCACCTGCCTGCCGGCATCCTCTCCCCGTATAGTGACGGGGAGAGGGACGCTGCAATCGCCGGTTTAGCCAATCACCTGCGTTGCAAGGAGGACGCCGAGGCTGCCGCCAGCCCCTTCTCCCCGTCACTATACGGGGAGAAGTGCCCGGCAGGGCGATGAGGGCGGCGTCGCGAAGACCCGAGGATCCATGCCGCGACCTTGGTGGCAGGTGCAGCGGAGCCCGATTCTGCACCGCTGCGGCGCCTGGAAGTCGCGGCATGGATCCTCGGGTCTGCGCCGCGTCGCTACGCTCCTTGCTTCGCCCGTGGATGACGAAGTCGGGGGCTTGGGCCAATCCCCAGATCTTGACGCACCGCTCTTCCTGCGCCAGCTTGCCGCCATGTTCGCTCGCGCGCCCGCCAACACCAAGCGAGGCCGCTCCTGCATAGCGCGGAGCGGCAGGCTGATTGCGCGACGATAAATCCGGCACGATAGATCCGGTTTGTTCGTTTCCCGCCCCGCCCGCACCATCAGCCGGCGGGGTTTTCATGTCTGGAGCCTTTTGATGATTGCCAATCCTTCCATCCGGTTTCGGCCGGCCGAGCCTGCCGACGCCGCCGCGATCAGGGATATCGTGCGTGCCGCCTATGCCAGATGGGTGCCGGTGATCGGCCGCGAGCCGCTGCCGATGCGTGCCGATTACGACAAGGCTGTCGCCGAGCATCCGTTCGATCTCGCCGTCGAGGACGGCCGCATCGTCGGCATGATCGAGACTTTGCTCGCCGACGATCACCTGTGGGTCGAGAATGTCTGCGTTGCGCCGCAGGCGCAGGGCAGGGGCATCGGCCGGCTGCTGCTGGAGCGCGTGGAAACCAAGGCGCGCGCGGCGGGACGCGCGGAGCTGCGACTGTTGACCAACGGCGCCTTCGAAGCCAATGTGTCGCTCTATCGCAAGCTTGGCTATACGATCGATCGGGAGGAGCCGTTCCTGAACGGAACGACGGTCTATATGAGCAAGCGGCTTGTTGGATGCCCACCAACCGGAGCGTGAGGATGGCTGCCAGGATCAAGCTCAAGCAACTCCCCGGCCTGTATGCGATTTCGCGGCTTCAAGCCGGTGACGGCATTCCTGCCTGGGCTGACGGACCAGGCTTCGTCAGCATCACCAGAACCGACGACGAGCTCTCGATCACCTGCCTTCAGGATCGCGTGCCGGATGCCGTCAAGCACGATCGCGACTGGGTCGCCTTCAAGTTGCAGGGGCCCTTTGCGTTCGACGAAACCGGCATTGTGCTGTCCGTCATCAGGCCGCTGTCGGAAAACGGTTTGGGCATCTTCCTGGTATCGACCTTCGATGGCGACCACCTGCTGGTGAAAGCGACAGACGAGCCCGCGGCTAGAGGATTTCTGCGCGAAGCCGGGCATACGCTGCTCTAGGCAGCTCATCGCCGCCCGCTGATCAACGATTGGCGCTCTGGCTCAATCCCTGGCGCGCTGGCTCAACCATTTCGGGGGTTGCGTTTGACAGCGCCGTTCGCGCATCGTTATTTCTAGCCCGATATCACGGCCGGACCGGCCATGCGGCACCCCCAGGGAGAAAACCATGTCACACGATCTGCAGTTCTATATCGATGGCGCGTGGGTCGATCCTGTGGTGCCCAACACGCTCGACGTCATCGATCCGTCGAACGAGGACGCCTTCGCGCAGATCTCGCTCGGCTCCAAGGCCGATGTCGACAAGGCGGTGGCCGCCGCCAAGCGCGCCTTCAACACATACGGCTTCACCTCGGTCGAGGAGCGCCTCGATATCCTGAACCGCGTCATCGAGGTCTACAAGAAGCGCAGCAAGGACCTGGCGCTTGCCGTATCGCGCGAGATGGGCGCGCCGCGCCAGATGGCGCTCGACAGCCAGGTGGGCGTCGGTCTCGCGCATTTGCAGAAGATGGCCGAGACGCTGAAGAATTTCCAGTTCCGCCATGTCAAGGGCAACCATCTCGTGGTCAAGGAGCCGATCGGCGTCGTCGGCCTGATCACGCCGTGGAACTGGCCGCTGAACCAGATCACCTGCAAGGTGGGTCCGGCACTCGCCGCCGGCTGCACCATGGTGCTGAAGCCGTCCGAAATCGCGCCGCTCGACGCCATCATCTTCGCCGAGATCATCGATGAGGCCGGCGTGCCGAAGGGCGTGTTCAACCTCGTCAACGGTGACGGCCCGGGCGTCGGCCAGGCGCTGTCCAGCCACCCCGACATCGACATGATGTCGTTCACCGGTTCGACGCGGGCCGGCATACTGGTGGCCAAGGCCGCAGCAGACACCGTCAAGCGCGTGCATCAGGAGCTTGGCGGCAAGTCGGCCAACATCCTGTTTCCGGATGTCGACCTCGCCACCGCCGTCAGCAAGGGGGTCGCCGGCTGCTTCGGTAACAGCGGCCAGTCCTGCAACGCGCCGACGCGCATGTTCGTGCCGCGCGACCGCCATGACGAGGCCGCCGGATACGCCAAGGTCGCGGCTGAAAAATTCACCGTCGGCCCGGCCGACGGCGCCAACACCAAGCTCGGCCCTGTCGTCAGCCAGGTCCAGTTCGACAAGATCCAGGACCTGATCCAGAGCGGCATCGACGAGGGTGCGACGCTGGTCGCCGGCGGCCCCGGCCGCCCTGCCGAACTCAATCGCGGCTACTATGTCAGGCCGACCGTGTTCGCCGACGTCACCCACGACATGCGCATCGCGCGCGAAGAGGTTTTTGGCCCGGTGCTGGCGATCCTGCCCTACGACACGGTCGAGCAGGCGGTCGAGCAGGCCAACGACACCGTCTACGGCCTTGCCTCTTACATCCAGGCCAAGGACCTGCAGAAGGCCCGCGACGTGGCGGCGCGCATGCGCTCGGGCAATGTCTACATCAACTATCCCCAATGGGACGCCGGCCTGCCCTTCGGCGGCTACAAGCAGTCCGGCAACGGCCGCGAATATGCCGAATACGGGCTCGAGGATTTCCTCGAGATCAAGGGCATCGCGGGCTATGAGGCGGCGGAGTAGTTCTTTGGCCGCAGCGTAGCTGGAGAGGGGCCGGCGCCGCCCCTCATCTGCCTGCCGGCATCTTCTCCCCGTATAGTGACGGGAGAAGGACGCTTTCGCGGATGATTTCGCCAATCTCCAGCATTGCGAAGGCGGCGCCGGCATTGCGGCCTGCATCTTTCTCCCCGTCACTATACGGGGAGAAATGTCCGGCAGGGCAATGAGGGGCGGCGCCGACCTCGGCGATTAGCGGTCTCGGTCACAAGGCCCACACTGATATGCTCAGCCATACCCCCCCCTCCTTGCCAATTGGCAGATACATGCTATATATCTGCCATTAGCGAGGTCTAAACATGCAGCTTCAAGCCATCACCACGACGCCGACCGCGGTCGGCTCGGCCATATCGGATGAAGAGGCCGGTGCGCTGGCGCGCACCACGGTCAATCTGTTCAAGGCCTGGAACCTCACCGACTTCGAGGCCTGCGTGCTGCTTGGCGGCATTTCGGCCCGCACCTGGGCACGGTGGAAGGAAGGCGGCATCGGCCGGATCGACCGCGACCTGCGCACCCGCATGGCGCATCTGATGGGCATCCACAAGGGGCTGCGCTACCTCTTCACCGAGCCGGCGCGCGGCTATGCCTGGATCCGCAAGCCCAATGCCACTTTCGGCGGGCAGTCGGCGCTCGACCTGATGCTGCGCGGCGACATCTCCGATCTCGCGGCGATGCGCGAATGGCTCGACGCGGAGCGTGGTGCATGGTGAGTGGGCTGGCGGTCCGGCGCCGCGTCCACTGGCCACAGACCTATCGCATCATCCGCTCCATCCATCCGCCGATCGACCTGTTCGAGGACATCGCCGACCCGCGCGACTGGGAGGCGCTGGCCGCCGTCGAGGAGAAGACCAACCCGCGCATCCGGCTCGAGCTCGGCGATCTCGGCAAGGTGCCGGCCGCAAGGCGGGTTTCGGGTCCCGGCGCCAGTTTCGTCATGGCGCCTTTCGTGCATTGCTCGACCTTGCGGCCCGGCCGGTTCTCCGACGGCAGCTACGGCATCTATTATGCCGGCGACAGCGAGGACGTGGCGCTCGCCGAAACCATCCACCATCACCAGAAATTCATGCGCGCCACCAACGAGGCGCCGGGCTGGACGGCCGATTTCCGCGTGCTGATCGGCAGCGTCGACCGCGACCTCGACGATGTCAACGCCGTGCCCGGCGTGCTCGACCCCGACGACTACACGGCGTCGCAGGCGGAAGGGCGGGCGCTGCGGGCCTCGGGAAGCGACGGGCTGGTGTGGAACAGCGTGCGCATGCCGGACGGAGCGTGCATCGGCATCTTCTGGCCCGACGTCATCGGTGTCCCGGTCCAGGGCCGCCACTACAGCTACCACTGGGACGGCGGCCGCGTCGACTTCGTGCGCCAGCACGACACCGGCAAGGTGCTCGAAGTGGTGTGAGCAGGGCAGGGCGGCTTGTCCTCACGCCAACGCCGCCGCCAGCAGTTTCGCCTGCGGCGTCAGCGCCTCGAAGCGGCGGGCGCACAGATTGAGCTGGCGCGTGGCCCAGTCATCGCCGAGCCGCAGGCTGCGCAGCGTGCGGGCCGAACGGCGCGCCGCACTTTCGGGCACGATGGCGATGCCGGCGCCTTGCGAGACCAGCCGGCAGACATTGTCGAGGCCGGGCACGCGGATGCGGAAGTGCAGGTGGCCACCGAGCCTGGCGGCCTGGCGGGTGATGTGCTCCTGCAAGGGATGGCCGGCGCTCAAGCCGACGAAGGCTTCGCCGAGAAGGTCGGCAAGGCTGGCGGTCTGGCCTTCGAGGCCGGGCCTGTTCCGCGCCGTAATCACCACCAGGCGGTCGACGAAGAACGGTTTTTGCTCGAGATGCGAAAGGCCGGCCCAGGTCGCGGCGATGCCAAGATCGGCGGCACCGTTCGCCACCGCCTCGGCGATCTCATGGCTGGGGCGTTCGTCGAGCTCGATGTCGATCCCGGGATGCGCGACCAGGAAGGCCGGCAGCGTGTCGCGCAGGAGTTCGCTGGTCGCCGCCGTGTTGGCCATCAGCCGTATGCGGGCGCGCAGGCCCGTGGCATAGGCGCCGAGGTCGCCGGCCATCGCCTCGATCTGGTTCTGCACCGCGCGCGCATGGTGGAGCAGCGCCTGTCCGGCCGCCGTCGGCACCACGCCGCGCCGGCGCCGCTCCAGAAGCGGCGCGCCGAGGCTTTCCTCCATGCCCTTGATGCGCGCGCTGGCCGAGGCCAGCGCCAGGCCGGCGAGTTCGGCGCCGTGCGTGATGCTGCCGCGTTCGGCCACCAGCAGGAACAGCCGGAGATCGGTGAGGTCGAAACGCATTTTTCGCTCCCGCAAATCGTGCCGCGCCAGCATCAGCCTTCGTTCAGGCCGAAGGCTGGCAGCGCAACTTCCACATTGTGGGCGGCCCGCATGTCCGTCAAATCATTTGCGACGGAGATAAGGGATGCGTGAAAAAACATCAGGCCGGCAAGGGCTAGGCATTCTTGAAAGCGCGGCGATCGTGCTGGCGATCGCGGTGGCCTCGCTTGCCATGGCGCAAGCGCAGCCTGGTTCGCATGGATGCGCCGCGGCGGCGGCTTCCGTCAGCCGCGATGCCGTGCCGGCAAGCCCGGATGCCGAGGCGACGGACATGTTGTTGCATGATTGACCGGATTGGCATGCTCGAGTTCCATCCATAATGAACGTCCATCCATGCTAAGCATCGGCGCCGTCGCCTTCATCGGTTTCGTGTTTCTCGCCGCCGGCCTCGTCAAGGGCGTCGTCGGCATGGGGCTGCCGACCGTGGCGATGGGCCTGCTGGCGGCGGCCATGCCGCCGGTTGAGGCCGCCGCCTTGCTGTTGATTCCGTCGCTGGTCACCAATCTGTGGCAGTTGTTCACCGGTCCGTCCTTCGGCGGCTTGTGCAAACGGCTGTGGACGATGATGGCCGGTGTCGTCGTCGGCACCGTGACCGGCGCCGGCCTGCTGACCGGCGCGCACACGATGATCGCCTCGGCCGGGCTTGGCGCCGCGCTGATGCTCTACGCGCTTGTCGGCCTGGCCAAGGCCGGCTTCACCACGCCGGCGCGCCACGAGGCCTGGATATCGCCGCTGGTCGGCGTGGCGACCGGGCTGGTCACCGGCGCCACCGGCGTCTTCGTCATTCGGCGGTGCCATATCTGCAATCGTTGCGGTTGGACCGGGAAGCCCTGATCCAGGCGCTTGGCCTCTCCTTCACCGTATCGACCTTGGCCCTCGGCTTCGGACTGTTCAGGGCCGGCGCGCTTGCCTCGCCGACGGCGCAATTGACGGGGTCGGTGCTGGCCCTGGCACCGGCGCTGGCCGGCATGGTCGTCGGCCAGGCGCTGCGCCAAAGGATGAGCGTCGAGACTTTTCGCACGGTGTTCTTCGCCGGCTTGCTGGCGCTCGGGGCCTATCTCGCGTTGGAGGCTGCGCTGCAGGGCTAGTCTAAAAAAGCCAGGCCCCAAAACCTCTTTCGAGTGTTTCGGCGGGGCCCGGCATTTTGGAGGATCAAGCGGTGCGCTTGCGTGCCTGCATGACGCTCAGCCATATGGCCGAGACGAGAAAATAGAAGGCGCCGAACGCGGCATAGGGCGCGATATCGATGATGCCGGGCGTCGCGGCGCCGATCGCCTGTTTGATGAAGAAGCCGCCGGCAAGCGCCGACTGCGCACCGCTCAGCACCATCGCCCATTGCGCGCCTGCCCGCCAACGGCGCACGCCGGTGGCAAGCTGGAACAGGCCGGAGAGAATGGCCCATGCCCCGAACACCGCCAGGACCGCATGCGGGCCCTGTCCAAGGGCGATGAAGACCGCGATCGCCGTGATCGTGCTGACCGCCGCGTTGAGCGCCTGGCTGGGATTGGCCTTCAGGCCGCCGCTGCGCTGCGCGTCCAGAATATTGGCGATCGCGTCCCAGGCCGGGTAGGCGACCAGCAGTATCGCCGCGACCGGCGGCGCGCTTTTGCCAAGGGTGAAGGCCGCCGCCACCCACGCGACCGAAAAGCCGGCGCGGAGGAAATAATATGACTTCAGCCACTGCGATGCGGCAACGCCGCTGGGCGCCTGGATGGTTTGAGTGCTCATTGGAACGTCCTGTCTTGTTGGATGGCCCGAGGCTGAGAGGCGGCGGGTTGACCCGCTTGATCACGCCCTCGGGGTTGGATGATTGGAACAGCCCATTCTCGCGCCCTCGGCGCGGGAATGGCTTTGCGCCAAGGCGAAAACAGCGCATAATCAATGGGAAAGGCGCTATCCTTGCCAAGGAATGTATGAGAACCGGTCGGCCATATCCATGATTGAATCGCCTGAAAACTTGACCATTCTTCCGGATGGAGGGCCGCGTGCGGGTGTCTCCGGCGACCTTCTCTCGCATGTGCTGGCGCAGATCAGGCTTACCGGCGACGAGGTCTTTTCACGCACGCTGGCGGAGGCGGAGCAACTCGATCTCGACGAGGGGCAGGCTCATATCGTCGTGGTGACCGCCGGCGCGCTGCGCATGGAGAGCGAGGACCAGGCCGCCGCCGTCATCGAGGCCGGCGACCTCGTGCTGCTGCCTCGCGGTCCCGGCGCGTCGCGGCTGGTGGCGTCGCATCCGCGCGTGGCGATCGTCGTCTGCCGCTTCTGGTTCGATCCGGACAGCCTGCGGGGGATGATCTTCGCCTTGCCGCACTGCATTCACATCCAGCGTGCCCAGGGGGCAGGGTGGGTCGATGGAATGCTGCCGTTCCTGATGGTCGAAACCAGCGGCGCCCAGCCGGGTGCTGCCTTGATGATTTCCCGCATCATCGATCTCATGGTCATCCGCACCTTGCGCAGCTGGGTGCATGAAGGGCACGCGACGGGCTGGCTCGGCGGGCTTTCCGATGCCCGCATCGCCCGTTCCCTGAAGGCCATCCACGAAAGGCCGCTGCAGCGGTGGAGCATCAATGAACTGGCCGACAAGGCCGGCATGTCACGTTCGAGCTTCTGCGAGCGCTTCGCCGCGCTCGTCGGGCGTTCACCGCTGCGCTACCAGAATGAATGGCGCCTGGGCCTGGCCCGCGATCTGCTGGCCCGGCGGGACGCGCGCGTGGGCG
>NZ_RZSJ01000233.1:0-8757 GCF_003998025.1 Mesorhizobium sp. M8A.F.Ca.ET.021.01.1.1 | reverse complement strand
CCATAATCCATGACGAGATCACGGGTGATGCCGTTCTCGTGCAGCTTGAAGCTGATCCGGTATTCCGGCACTTCCTCGCCGTTCTGGGTGCTGTCGTCGAAATAGGCGATGTCGACCGGCCAATATTTGTCGGCGGCAAGCTTCGCCAGTGCCGGCGCTTCCGGATCGGCCTTGTCGGCCTCGGTCTTCTTGCCGACGACAACCGTGGTCGTCATCACCTTGTTGGCGTCCTCCGAGCCATCGAACAGGTTGGTCTGGTAGAAGTTTTCGCCTTTTTCGGCCTTGCCGATCAGCTCGACCAGATGTTGGGTCGGGAACTGGGTGGCAGCGAGTTCGAGACTATTCTTCTCCGGCTTGTCGATATCGACCTTCAGGCCCTTGGCATTCTTTGTCGCGACGCCCTTGACCTCCTTGTCGAGGTTCTGGTCGACGAAGGACTTCGTCACGAAGGAAAACATCTTGCCTTCCGCGTCCTCGAACGTGGTGGTCTGCTGGTCGGTCAGCTTCGTGTTGTCGTTGGTCGCGATCTGGGTGACGAAACGGAATTTCACCGTATAGCCTTCGCAGGCCGAGCCGTTGAACTCGTAGACCATGCGGCCGGTGATGCCGGTGATGCCGGAGCGATCATCCGCCTTCTTGAGGGTGAGATCGTAGACGGCGCGATGCGCCTGCAGCGCCGGTACGGCGAAAGCGGAGCCCACGGGGAACAGCGCCGACAACAGAACGGCGTGGAATGCAAGGCGCGTTGCGCGCATGAGGTACTCCAATCGTCGCGGCTGATGGCAGGCCGCAGGGAAAGATGGTCCAGCTTAAAAAAAGTCGTGGCGGAAGCGAGGCAAAAATAGCAATTTCGGCCCGGCCAGCGCGGCACCTTCCAGCAATAGGGAAAAGCAATGAGTGAAACAATCGAAAAGCGGCTAAGTGATCTCGGCGTGACGCTTCCTGTTGCCGCCGCGCCCGCCGCCAACTACGTGCCCTATTGCAGGACCGGCAACCTGCTGTTCACGGCGGGACAATTGCCGCTCAAGGACGGCAAGCTGCAGGCGAGCGGCCTGCTTGGCCGCGACATCGACACGGCAAGCGGCAAGGACGCGGCGAAATACTGCGCCATCAACATCCTGGCGCAAGCCAAGGCGGCACTTGGCGACCTCGAGAAGATCCGCCGCCTGGTGAAGATCACCGTCTTCGTGGCGTCGGCCCCCGATTTCGTCGAGCAGCATCTGGTCGCCAACGGCGCCTCCGATTTCCTGGTTGCCGCGCTCGGCGAAGGCGGCAAGCACGCACGCTCCGCCGTCGGTACCGCCTCCCTGCCGCTTAATGCCGCGGTGGAGATCGAAGCGGTCTTCGAAGTCGAATGAGTGAAGGTGCAGACATGACCGACCTCTCCTGGCTGACTGCCCGGCCGGTTGCCCATCGCGGCTTTCACGACATGAACAAGACGCGCTGGGAAAACACGCTTTCCGCCTTCGCAGCCGCGGCCGAGCGCGGCTACGCGATCGAATGCGACGTGCATCTTTCGTCGGATGGCGTTCCCATCGTCATCCATGATGATGATCTGCAAAGGTTGACCGGGAAGGACGGGTTCGTCTGGCAACGGAGCGCCGCCGAACTTACCGCGCTCAAGGTTGGCGGCACGGCGGATCACGTGCCGACGCTGCAGGAAACGCTCGACCTGGTCGACGGCCGTGTACCCATGGTCGTCGAGCTGAAAGGAACTCCCGGTCGCGATGAAGGCCTGGTGGCACGCGTCGGCAAGATGCTGAAGCGCTACAAGGGCAAGGCTGCGATCATGTCGTTCGATCACTGGCTGATCCGCGATTTCCCCAAACACGCGCCCGGCATTCCAGCTGGATTGACCGCCTATGGCAAGGACGCCAAGCTGATCGAAGCGCATTTCTCCATGCTGGCGCACGAGCTCTCCTTCACCTCCTACGCCGCCGGCGATCTGCCGAACCCGTTTGTCAGCTTCGTGCGCGAAAAGCTCAAAATGCCTGTCATCACCTGGACGGTCCATGACCAGCCGGCGGTCGACCTGACCTTTAGATATGCCGATCAGATGACGTTCGAAGGCTTCGAACCCGACTTGGTCAAAGTCGCCTGAAGAGGGTGCCCGAAACGTGACTTGTAGCGGCCCGAATGGAGCTTAAATAAGCCTCATGGATCAGGGCGACGACGGCGACGGACAAACGGCGAATGCGGACTATGCGATCCGCATCGCCGCCGGTATAGGCGCCTTTACCTGCGATGAATGGAATGGCTTTGCCGGGACCACGCGCGGCGACGCGGAAGTCGGCTATAACCCGCTGGTTTCATTCGCTTTTTTGAGCGCTCTGGAGGATTCCGGCTGCGCCGTTCGGCGCACTGGCTGGCAAGGCCATCACCTGCGGCTGGAGACTGCGCGAGGCAGGCTGCTCGGTGCGGTTCCCTGCTATCTCAAGTCGCACAGCCAGGGCGAATATGTGTTCGATCATGGCTGGTCGGATGCCTTCGAGCGCGCCGGCGGCCGTTACTATCCCAAACTGCAGAGTGCCGTGCCGTTCACGCCCGTCACCGGCCCTCGCCTGCTGGTCGGCAAAGGCGAGGATCAGGATGCAGTGAAGGCCGGCCTTGCCGCCGGGCTCAAAATGGTGACCGACAAGCTCGGCGTATCCTCGGCACATGTCACTTTCGCGCAGGAGAGCGACGTCGCGACGCTTGAGGCTGCGGGCTTCCTGCATCGCACCGACCAGCAATTCCACTTCTTCAACGAAGGCTTTTCCACCTATGACGACTTCCTCGCCACGCTTGCCTCGCGCAAGCGCAAGGCGATGAAGAAGGAACGGCGCGAAGCGCTCGCCGATGGCATCACGATCGACTGGCTCACCGGCAAGGACCTGACCGAAAAGGCCTGGGACGACTTCTACGCCTTCTACATGGACACTGGCAGCCGCAAATGGGGCCGCCCCTACCTGAACCGCCAGTTCTTCTCGTTGATCGGCGAACGCATGGCGGACGACATTCTGCTGGTGATGGCCAGGCGCAACGGGCGCTACATTGCCGGCGCCATCAACTTCATCGGCTCCGATGCGCTCTACGGCCGCAATTGGGGCTGCATCGAGGACCACCCCTACCTGCATTTCGAGGTCTGCTACCACCAGGCCATCGAGTTCGCCATCGAACGCAAGCTGAAGGTGGTCGAGGCGGGTGCGCAAGGCGAACACAAGCTGGCGCGCGGCTACCGGCCTGTGACCATGCATTCGGCGCACTACATTGCCCACCCCGGCCTGCGCAAAGCGGTCGCCGATTATCTCGGGCGCGAACGGCGCGAGGTGGAGCGGATGGGCGAATATCTGGAGGAGCATACCCCGTTCCGCAAAGATCTCGAGGAATAGCCGGCCTCATCGCGCGCTCGTCGAGGCCGGCATGGTCGATCTCGATCGATCTCCCCGCAGCTTCGTCTTGCCGCTCGGAGGCGGCTTCGTTACACCGGACGGCAAAGGCACACTCCGGAGCGTTCGCCATGACTGAGGCCTATGACACCGACAACATCTTCGCCAAAATCCTGCGCGGCGAAATACCCTCGCACCGTGTGTACGAGGACGAGGCTGTCGTGGCTTTCATGGATGTGATGCCGCAAGGACCAGGCCATACGCTGGTGGTGCCGAAAGCGCCGTCGCGCAATCTGCTCGACGCCGAGCCCTCGACATTCGCCCTCCTTTTCACGGTCGTTCAGAAAGTGGCACAGGCGGTCAGGAAGGCTTTCAATGCCGACGGCGTCACCATCATGCAGTTCAATGAGCCTGCATCCGGACAAACCGTCTATCACCTGCATGTCCATGTCATCCCGCGCTTCGACGGCATCCCCCTGAAACCGCACACGGGCCCGATGGAGAATCCGGAAGTGCTGGCGCGGAACGCAGACAAGATCCGCGGCGCCCTCCAGAGCGGATTTTAATCCTTTATAAACCGGCAGATCATGGTGTCGCCTGTATTACAGCCTGCGATTACTTTGTTCATACCTTTGCAAGCCTTTCCGGGGCATGTTTTCGCGGAGGACGGGCGATGCGGGATATTTCGGAAACTTTAGGCAGGCAGCCTGGCGCCAGCGCGAGCGGCGCCTTCGTGCATCTTTTGGCCGAATCATTTTATCGCCACCGCGCTATTCATGCGGTCGCCCTGTTTACACACGGACTAAGTTTCATGATTGGCGCCCGGGTCGGCATCCGGCCGGATTTTGGACTGCTTGTCGAATACGGCTTCTACCTGGGGGTGTATTCCTGGGTTGTCGGATGTGTCTACGCGGCATTCCGCCTGTTATGGCTGGCCATTGTCGACGGCGCCACCTCGCCGCTCCGTCTTTTCCTGAATTCATTCTGGGAGTTGCTGTCTGATCGAAGGCGCATCGCCAACGGCGTGAACGGGCTGGTCGCGATCATGGCTTTTATATCCGGCTTCACGGTACTGAAAGGAGCGATCGCGTTGCTGGCGCCTTTCTCCTGGGACCAAGCCTTTGCACAATTCAGCGTCGGCCTGCATTTCGGCCGCCCTACTTACCAATGGGTCTGGTGGATCGTGGAAAGCCCCCTGGCCGTTCATTTTCTCAATCTTTGTTACAATCTTTGGTTCGTGGTGCTGCTCTCGGCGATCTTTTCAAGCGTCGCGGCGGCTCGCGATTCCCTGCTGCGACATCAGTTTCTGCTCAGCTTCATGCTGGTCTGGCTGATAGGCGGCTTCGGCATTGCCCTGATATTCTCATCGGCCGGCCCTTGCTATTACGCCAGGCTCGGCCTTGGCGATCTCTATCAACCGTTGATGGACGCACTTCAATCGGCAAATCGGCAGTATCCGATCTGGGCCCTTTCCCTGCAGGACAGGTTGTGGGACGGTTATCAGGGTTTGCCTTCGGGCAGCATGGGCATATCGGCATTTCCCTCCATGCATGTCGCGTCGGCCGTGCTCATTGCCCTCTATGCGACCAGGCTATCGGTCAGCCTTGGCACTTTGATGTGGATATTCGCGGTGCTCATCATGCTCGGTTCGGTGGTCCTTGGCTGGCACTATGCCATTGACGGCTACGCCGGCGCGCTTGTTGCCCTTGCGATCTGGAAAATCACCGGCGCGGCGTTGTCCCGGGCGGACGCAAGAACTATTACCGTTTTGGAAGAGCTGTCCGGCCTCGGCGCGCTGCCACTCATTTGTTTAACGCCGCAACCGGCCGATGGCCTGGCCATGGACGACGGCGCTTATCCACGCCAAATCATTTGCGGACAATTGGATCAGGAAGACCGGAGCGCCGCAAAAGCCGGATCCGAAAGCCTCTGAAACGCCGTTGGCGCCACCACTCCCTTCAGAAACTGCTGGCGGATCGCATCCGCGCATTGCCCGACACCGAGGCGTGACGTATCGACTTCCAAATCATACACGCCAGGCCGGTGCACTTCTCCCTGCCACAGGCGTACAGGCAAAGGCACGGGATCACCGGGCGCGCCGGTAACGTAGTTCCCGCCCGCGGCGCTGGCGGCGCGCCTTTCCATGATGACCTCGATCGGGCAGCGAACGCCAACAAACAGGACCGGCAGGCCGGCGAGCCGCCTCGCGCAATCGGCCAGGATGTGGAGCGGTTTCGAATAAGCGTCGTGGTGGCCGACATCCGCAACGACATTCAGCCCCAATCGACTATGCGCCGCGATCGATTCATAGAGGGCCGCATAGAAGCGCGGCACGAAAACTTCCAGATCGGGCCGCTCGCCGCCAGGGCGCAGGCCTATTCCGGGACGATATCGCGGCGGCGTGATCTGCTCATAGCTGTCAACGCCAAGATTCATCCATGGACCGTCAAAGCTCTCCCCGATGGCCTCGGCTATACTCGACTTTCCCGAACGCGGCGCGCCGTTGAGGATGATGATTTGCCCGGCCACGCGCCACCTCATTGTTCCCATGAAAAAAGCCCCGTTTCCGGGGCTTTTTTCGACTTTCGCCAGGCTCAGCCCTTTCTGGGCAGTTGCGGCACAAGGCTGCGCTTGCCGCCGTCCTTGCCCTTAGGCTCCGGCTTCTGCGCCACGACCTTCTTTGCCGCAGGCTTCTTGGCCACCGCCTTGGGCGGCTTCGGCGCGTCTTCCGGCTCTTCCTTCTTGGGCTTCACCGGCGCCTCGTCGGCGAGCGATTCGAGCTTCAGGCCGGTCTCGCCGGTTTCCTTCTTCTCGACGGTGACGCGCACCGTTCCGCCCTTCTTGAGCTTGCCGAACAGCACCTCGTCGGCCAGCGGCTTCTTGATGTGCTCCTGGATGACGCGGCCGAGCGGCCGTGCACCCATGCGCTCGTCATAGCCCTTGTCGGCGAGCCAGGCGATCGCATCCGGCGACAGGTCGAAGGTGACGCCACGTTCGGAAAGCTGAGCTTCCAGCTGCATGACGAACTTCTGCACCACCTGGTGGATGACCGGCACCGGCAGCGAGCCGAACGGGATGATCGCATCGAGGCGGTTGCGGAATTCCGGCGTGAACAGCCGGTTGATCGCCTCGACATCGTCGCCTTCGCGCTTGGTCGAACCGAAACCGATCGCCGCGCGCTGCGCATCGGATGCGCCCGCATTGGTGGTCATGATCAGGATGACATTGCGGAAGTCGATCTGCTTGCCATTGTGGTCGGTCAGCTTGCCGTGGTCCATAACCTGCAACAGAATGTTGAACAGGTCCGGATGCGCCTTTTCGACCTCGTCCAGCAGCAGCACGCAGTGCGGATGCTGGTCGACACCGTCGGTCAAAAGGCCGCCCTGGTCGAAGCCGACATAGCCGGGAGGCGCGCCGATCAGCCGCGAGACGGTGTGGCGCTCCATATATTCCGACATGTCGAAACGGATCAGTTCGACGCCGAGCGAGGCGGCGAGCTGCTTGGCGACTTCCGTCTTGCCGACACCCGTTGGCCCAGAGAACAGGTAGGAGCCGATCGGCTTCTCCGGTTCGCGCAGACCGGCACGTGCCAGCTTGATCGCCGAGGTCAACGCGGTGATGGCGGTGTCCTGGCCATAGACGACGCGCTTGAGCTCGATGTCCAGGCCCTGCAGCACCTTCTCGTCATCGGCCGAAACCGTCTTCGGCGGGATGCGCGCCATGGTAGCGATCGTCGCTTCGATTTCCTTGATGCCGATCGTCTTCTTGCGCTTGGCTTCCGGCACCAGCATCTGCGAGGCGCCGGTCTCGTCGATCACGTCGATCGCCTTGTCCGGCAGCTTGCGGTCGTTAATGTAGCGCGCCGACAGCTCCACCGAGGCCTTGATCGCCTCGTTGGTGAACTTCACCTTGTGGAATTCCTCATAATAGGGCTTCAGGCCCTTCATGATCTCGATGGCGTCCTCGATGGTCGGCTCGTTGACGTCGATCTTCTGGAAGCGTCGCACCAGCGCACGATCCTTCTCGAAGAACTGACGGAATTCCTTGTAGGTGGTCGAACCGATGCAACGTATTGCACCCGACGACAGAGCCGGCTTCAACAGGTTCGACGCGTCCATCGCGCCGCCCGAAGTCGCGCCGGCGCCGATCACCGTATGGATCTCGTCGATGAACAGCACTGCGCCCGGATAATCCTCGAGCTCCTTGACGACCTGCTTCAGCCGTTCCTCGAAATCGCCGCGATAGCGCGTGCCGGCCAAAAGCGTGCCCATGTCGAGCGCGAAGATGGTGGCATTGTGCAGCACTTCCGGCACGTCGCCCTCGACGATGCGCTTGGCGAGGCCCTCGGCGATCGCCGTCTTGCCGACGCCGGGATCGCCGACATAGAGCGGGTTGTTCTTGGAACGGCGGCACAGCACCTGGATGGTGCGGTTGATCTCGCTCTCACGACCGATCAGCGGATCGATCTTGCCGGCCTTGGCCTTGTTGTTGAGGTTGACGCAATAAGCGGTCAGCGCGTCCTGCTGCTGCTTCTTCTTGCCGCCTTCCTCCTGCGGTTCGGCGCCGTTCTGGCCGCCCTGCTCGTCATCTGCGCCGCGCGGCGTGCGGTTCTCCGACGCGCCCGGACGCTTGGCGATGCCATGCGAGATGTAGTTGACCGCGTCGTAGCGGGTCATCTGCTGTTCCTGCAGGAAATAGGCGGCATGGCTTTCGCGCTCGGCGAAGATGGCGACGAGCACGTTGGCACCCGACACTTCCTCGCGGCCGGATGACTGCACATGGATCACCGCGCGCTGGATCACGCGCTGGAAACCGGCCGTCGGTTTGGAATCCTCATCGTAGCCGGTGACCAGATTGTCGAGCTCGGTATCGATGTAGGTCAGAACGGTATGCTTCAGCTCGTCGAGATCGACGTTGCAAGCGCGCATGACGGCGGCCGCCTCGGTGTCGTCGATAAGCGCGAGCAGCAGGTGTTCAAGGGTTGCATATTCATGGTGCCGCTCGTTGGCGAGCGTCAGCGCTTGATGAAGCGCCTTTTCCAGGCCTTGGGAGAAAGCCGGCATGTTACCTCACTTCTTCTCCATCACGCATTGCAGCGGATGCTGATTCTGTCGGGCGAAATCCATGACCTGGGACACTTTGGTCTCGGCCACCTCGAATGTATAGACCCCGCACTCGCCCACTCCATGATTGTGAACATGAAGCATGATGCGTGTGGCGGCTTCGCGGTCCTTCTGGAAAAAACGTTCCAGCACGTGAACCACGAACTCCATCGGAGTGTAGTCGTCGTTGAGGATGAGGACCCGGTAAAGGCTGGGCTTCTTGGTCTTGGTTTTGGTGCGCGTGATAACGGCCGCGGGACGGCCGTTATCACGCGCACCAAAACCCA
>NZ_RZSJ01000232.1:0-8762 GCF_003998025.1 Mesorhizobium sp. M8A.F.Ca.ET.021.01.1.1 | reverse complement strand
ATACCTATCCGGGTAGGACCTTCGAGGCGACCGTCAAGGCTATCGGCGCCGGCACCGGCGCCGACTTCTCGCTGCTGCCGGCCCAGAACGCCACGGGCAACTGGGTCAAGGTCACCCAGCGCATTCCGGTCCGCCTGGAACTGACCGATCCCGACGCCAGGATGGCGCTGCGCCCCGGCATGAGTGCTTCGGTCACCGTCGACACCGGCATAGCGCGCGGCTGGCCGTCGATCTTCGGCCACGCCACGGCCGGCGAGCCCGCGCGGTAAGACAGCGGAAGCCCGCAGGGACCGGGCGGGTCGAAGCGAGTTTGCAGGATTGGTCTGATGGAGGGGTGGGAAGGATCAGTGTTTGGGCGAGCCGCATGGCAGCTGTCCAAAGGTCTGAAATCTTCACGGTCCCGTCGGTCCTCAAGTTTCCGGGCGGCAGCGTCCGCTCAGTTGGAGACATTCGGTCGATGTAACCCCCACATCGACAATCGCGTCCCACCGCGATGAAGGTCTCTCGACGGAAGGCTTCGCCGCCCGGAAACCCGTTGTACACGTTTCTGTTACTGTCTGGAAGTTCTTCGCCATGAGCACGCCTGAACCGTTCAAAGAAGTGCCACATCGTGGCCTGATCACGGTGGCGCTCATGCTGGCGACGGTCATGCAGGCGCTCGACACCACGATCGCCAACGTCGCGCTCCCGACCATGACCGGCGATCTCGGCGCTTCGCCCGACAACATCAACTGGGTGCTGACCTCCTACATCGTCGCCGCCGCCATCATGACGCCGGTCACCGGCTGGCTCGCCGATCGCTTTGGCCGCAAGGAGCTGTTCCTGGCGGCGGTGGTCGGCTTCACCATCTTCTCGATGTTGTGCGGCCTGGCGTGGAGCCTGGAAACCATCGTGCTTTTCCGGCTGATGCAAGGTGTGTTCGGCGCCGCGATCGTGCCGCTGTCGCAGACCTTCCTGCTCGACATCAACCCCAAGGAGCGCCATGGCCAGGCGATGGCCATATGGGGCGCCGGCATCATGCTGGGCCCGATCCTCGGCCCCACCCTTGGCGGCTGGCTGACCGAGAATTTCAACTGGCGCTGGGTGTTCTTCATCAACCTGCCGGTCGGCATCCTCGCCTTCCTTGGCATGGCCGCCTATCTGCCGGCTGTTGCCCGGCGGGTGCGCAGCTTCGATTTCTTCGGCTTTGCCATGATATCGCTCGGCGTCGGCGCGTTGCAGCTGATGCTCGATCGCGGTGGCGAGGTCGACTGGTTTTCCTCGGTCGAGATCTGGATCGAGCTTGGTCTTTCGATCACCGGTTTCTGGGTGTTCATCATTCACACGGTGACATCGGAACATCCCTTCATCGATCCGAAGATTTTCCTCGACCGCAATTTTGTCACCGGGCTTGCATTCATCTTCGTCATGGGCGTGCTGATCCTGGCTTCTATGTCGCTGCTGCCGCCGATGCTGTCGACCATCTTCGGTTATCCGACCGTCACCATCGGCATCGTCATCGGGCCGCGTGGCGTAGGCACGATGATTTCCATGCTCGTCGTCGGGCGCATCATGGGCAAGATCGATGCCCGAATTCTGGTCGTCATCGGCTTCCTCCTGACCGCGCAGTCGCTCTACACCATGGCCAGCTTCACCCCACAGATGGACAACTGGCTGATTCTCAGCTCCGGCGTGATCCAGGGCCTGGGCATGGGAATGGTGTTCGTGCCGCTGTCGACGGTTGCCTTCGCCACGCTCGATGCCCGCTACCGCACCGATGCAACGTCGTTGTTCAGCCTGGTGCGTAATCTTGGCTCGTCGATCGGCGTCTCGGTCGTGACGGTGCTGCTGGTGCGCAACACGCAGATCAACCACGCCGAGCTTTCGGCCTTCATCAACCCGTTCAATCCCAATCTCTGGGCTGTCTCGCCGGCGGCTGCCGGCGGCGACCCGACGGCGCTGTCGCAGGTCGATCGCATGGTCAATCTCCAGGCGATGATGATCTCCTACGTCAACGACTTCAAAATACTGATGATGATGACGCTGGCCGCCATCCCGTTCGTGCTTCTGTTGCGCAAGCCGAAAACGGCACCGGCCGGCGGCGGCGCGCCTGCCGCCCATATGGACTGATGGAGCGGCCGCTCGCCAGGGGATGTCCGCCGGCGATATCTTTGCTACCTGCCGAGCACCAGAGACCAGTAGCGCAGGTTGGGGTCGCGGCCGTCGCGGACATAGGCAAGCCCGAAGCGGCTGAAGTCCGGATCGAGTATGTTGCGGCGGTGTCCCTGCGAATGCATCCAGATATCGAACAGCTTCTGTTGGTCGAAGCGGCCGGCCGCGATGTTCTCGGCCGCGGCGCCGTGTACGCCGTTGTCCTTCATGCGCGAGGCGAAATCCTTGCCCCAGCCGGTGGTGTGGCTCATGTTTTCACGCTGCGCCATGTAGCCGGCCTGCTGGAGTGCTGCTTGCTCAAGCTGTGCGTCGGAAACAAGCGGCCCCAGCCCGGCGGTCGCGCGCAGGCTGGCCAGCGTGCCGGTTGCCGAGGAGGAGACCCCGGCGCCTTGCCCGGTCGGCAGCGAAACGGTGCCGCAGGCGGCCAGCCCGAGCAAGGCCGCGAGGCCGGCCGTCTTGAGCCAGGTGCGCCTATTCAGGTTCGCGATCTGGTCGCTTTCGAGTCTTGAAGTGGTCATGCCTGCCTGAGATAGTCGTGATCATGGCTTTTGCCGGGCAGGGTGATGAAAATCTGAAATCGAATGGCGGTCAGCCGCTTATTTCACAAGCGTGATGAGGCGGCCGGCATACATCTCGCGATTTCCGAACACGGCCGTGCAGTCGGTTTTGATGGACGAGTTGCCTGTCATCTGCACGGTCAGGCCAACAAGCCTCAGACAGTCGCCCTGACCGCTCATATCCGAGTTGCCGGCAAAGGAAATGGCCGCGTCAGGCGCATAGACGAACCCGCTGATCACGGAATTCGCGCCGCCATTCAGCGTCAAGGCCGATGTGTTGCCATGGTTCTCGAAAATGGTGATGCCTGCGTAGGGGCCACTGGTGGGCGGAGAAAGGTCCACCTTTTCATTGGCATTTATGTAGATCTGTGCGCCCTCCATCAGGAATATGGTGACGCCGTGGCCGGTCAGGCTGCCGTTGCCGCCCGGTTTCAAGGTCACGCCGCGCAAAATGTAGACGCCCGGGTTGAGCGTGATATTTCCCGACAATGTCTTGTCGCAATAGGTGCCGGGCGACAGCGTGTAGGTTTTGCCGTTCGGGACCGGCAGGCAGAATGTGTAGGGGGGAGGCACGATGTCGGCCAGGGGATCGAAGGACGCATATTGATGTTCGAGCGGCGCGCCGCAGGCGAGATTGGCACTGGGCGGCAAAAGCCCGGAAGTGCCGCCGACGGTCGAGACGCAACCCGCCGAAACCTGAGCGGAACCGCCTCTGCTGACGGCATCGGACGCGTCCGAGTTTGCCGCGATCACGCAATTGCTCATGGCGACGTCGGTCGAGCCCTGCAGGCTTGCCGCGGCCGACGCATGCGGATCGAGCGCCAGCACGCAGGCCTGTGCGCCCGGGTGCATCTTGACCGTCGCCGACCGGCGCGCTGGCCAGGGGGCCGCGCCATTGATGAAGCTCGGACGGTTGATGCCTGACGAAAGCGAGATGTAATAGGCGCTCGGGTCGCCGCTGGCTGTGGCCGAAAAAGCGGAGATGCTGTCTGAATATTCCTGTTGATCGGCGACGCTCATATTGGCCGCAAAGAATGTCAGCCCAAGCCCTTGGACATCACTCGCGCTCATGCTGGGCAGGTACTTCGTGCCGACGGCAAGCCCAGCCGCGTCCAGCGAGTTCTGCAATTGCGCGGCGTCATCGCTCGTGCCTGTCAGGTCGAGGGTACCGGCGACGACGGCCATTATCGGCAGCAGCGCTATGGCGGTCGCCATGGCAAAATTGCCGTGCTCCGAAGACCAGAAGCCCTTCAACGTGAACATCGCCCCTCGCCACGGTTTGAAAAGCTCAGGTGATACACCTTGGGGTCTCTACGAGTAATTTAAGCAATAGCTAAAATGCATAGATTCTAAGATGAACTCGGTGGTTCGCCAAACCAAGGCCGCCCAGCAGGCATAACGAGACGCGGCGACAATCCCGGGAAGATCGGATATGATGCCAGCGTTCTTGAAGTGGCAGCTACGGGCGGCCACCCTAGGCGGTGACCGCCCCCCGAGAAAAACGGAGGTAGGTTATGGCCGGCTTTCATGTCATGGCGGACGCGCACGGGATGCATGTGCAACCCGCGGTCCGCCGCATTTCCACGCCAGACCTCTGGGACGCATTGAGACTTGGCGCCGAGGACTTCTGGGCCAAGCCCTCGCATTACGTGTTCCTGTGCCTGATCTATCCGGTTGTCGGCCTGATCCTGACGCGGTGGACCTCCGGCTCCAACGCCATCCAACTCGTCTATCCCTTGATGTCGGGCTTTGCCCTTGTCGGCCCGTTCGCCGCGATCGGGCTCTACGAGATCAGCCGCCGGCGCGAGCTCGGCATGAATACCAACTGGCGGCACGCCCTCGACGTGCGCCGCTCACCGGCGCTGCCCTCGATAGCGGCCATCGGCATCATGCTGTTCGCGCTGTTCCTGCTGTGGCTGTTCACGGCGCAGTCGATCTACACCAGCCTTTTTGGCAGCGAGCCGCCGGCTTCGGTCGGGGCCTTCCTGCGCGATGTGCTGACGACCAAGAAGGGCTGGACACTGATCCTTCTCGGCAACGCGGCCGGCCTGGTCTTCGCGGTGGTCGTGCTGGCGACCACGGTCGTTGCCTTCCCGCTTTTGCTTGATCGTGACGTCGGCGCCGTTTCGGCGATTGAGACCTCGGCCCGGGCGGTCATGGCAAATCCGCTGCAGATGGCGCTCTGGGGTCTGATTGTCGCGGTGCTGCTGGTGATCGGCTCTATCCCGCTGTTTGCCGGTCTCGCCGTCGTCATGCCGATCCTCGGCCACGCGACCTGGCACCTCTACCGCAAGGTGGTCGAGCCCGCGCAGATCCGGCCCCCGCGCCGTCCGATGTGAGCAAGTGTCCGGCCCGGTCAACGCGGTCAAAGGACAAACCGAAGCCTGGCTGACGATGGGCAAAGTGTTGGATTTGCTCAAAGGAGTTGGCCTGGCGTGCCTTTGTCTTGCCGGCGACTTCGATGCGGCGCCCGCCTGGGCCGACGAGATGGTGCAATTTGAAAGCGCGGCCGTGAAGCCGACGCCGTTTCAGGAGCGCAATGCGCAGGAAAGAGGCGAGACCACGAAGTCTGTTCCCGGCATTCCGCTGCGAGGATATCTGACACGCCCTCCGGGTGAGGGGCCGTTCCCGGCTATAGTCGCTCTGCACGGATGCGCTGGTGTGCTTGCGAATGACAGGCAGGTTTGGCCGCAGCGGCTGTCTTCCTGGGGTTATGTTGTTCTCGTTGTCGACAGCTTCGGCACGCGCGGCACAAAGGATACCTGTCACAGCCTGCTCTCCGATCGCGTCTATGACGCCTACGGCGCCCTGGAGTTTCTGTCGAAAGCCAGTTTTGTCGACCCGCGACGCATCGCATTGATGGGGTTCTCCGCCGGCGGCATCGCAACGCTCGAGGCGGTCCAGCTTGGTGGCGCAGAGCGGCTGATGCAGCACAAATTCAGCGTGGCGATCGCCTACTATCCGAACTGTTCGGTGGCGAGCGGTAACATGGCTGTGCCGACATTGATCCTGATTGGAGAGCTTGATGATTTCAGCCCCGCCCAGAAATGCCGGGAGATGGTGGCGCAACGCAGGGACAAGGGAAGCCCGGTGCAGCTAAACGTCTACGAGGGTGCCCGGCACGCGTTCGACGCCGAGGAGTTCAAGACCGGCGTCGAGGCCTACGGCCACCGGGTCGAGTACAATGCGGCTGCGGCCGATCGATCGGAAAGCGACGTGCACGCCTTCCTGAAGCAGGCCTTCGGCGATTGACGCCAGGCGGCCTCAACGCTGCGCGTCGGTCGCCATCTTCAGCGCCAACGCCGTCAGCACGGTTCCCATCATCCAGCGCTGGATCACCAGCCATAGCGGCCGTCCGGCGAGGAAGGTGGCGATCGAGCCGGCGGTCAGCGCGATGATGGCATTGACGCTGAGGCTGATCGATATCTGCGTCGCGCCCAGCACCAGGAGCTGCGACAGGACATGGCCCTTGCCGGGACTGATGAACTGCGGCAGCAGCGAAAGATAGAGAACGGCCACCTTGGGATTGAGCAGATTGGTCATCAATCCCATGGCGAACAGCTTGCGCGGCCGGTCCTTCGGCAGGTCGCGCACCTGGAACGGCGAGCGCCCGCCGGGTTTCACCGCCTGCCAGGCCAGCCACAGGAGATAGAGCACGCCGGCAAAGCGCAACACGTCATAGGCATAGGGCACCGCGATCAGCAGCGCCGTGATGCCGAACGCGGCCGACAGCACGTAGAACAGGAAGCCGACCGCAACGCCGCCAAGCGAGATCAGTCCGGCCTTCGGCCCTTGCGACAGCGAGCGCGAGATCAGGTAGATCATGTTGGGGCCTGGCGTCAGCACCATGCCGAGGCAGACCAGCGCGAAGGCGAGATGGTTGGCGGTGTCGGGCATTGTTCGTTCCCCAGCGTGCCGCGATGGATGAGGGACCGCGCGGGCGGTCAATCTGTGCCCGTCACGGCGGGCGTCTGCAAGGGCTTGACGCCGCCAGGCGTTGCGCCAGGAACGATCCTGGTTAGCCGACCACGCGCAGGTTCGACAGTTCGTTGCCGATTTCCTTGAAATCGTTTGCCAGGCTGGCGCCGGTCGCATTCCAAAACAGCTTCGCCGGTTTGCTCGGATCCGTCGCATCCTTGCGGAAGCGCGAATTCGACGAGCAGGATTTCAGCGCATCGATCGCCAGCTTGTCGCTGGCCTTCGTCGTCGACAGGTCGAGCGCCACCGTCATCACCATGATGTTGGCTGCCTTGGCGTTGTTGCAAAGCGTGGCCATCTGCTCGTTGAGCGCGTTGGTGTAGTTGCCGTTCGAATAGTCCAACTGACCGATGGCGCTCGACGTGCCCATGAACAGGCGGCCGACCGAAGTGCCGTTGTAACCGGGGTTGAGATAGCCGTAGGACGCATAGGTCGATTTCGAATTGGCGGGATCCGAGTAGCCCAGCGAGGAAGGTGTGTAATAGGTGTTGGCGCCGTCGGTCAGCACGATCACCACCTTGTCGTTGCCTCTTTCGGTTTCTGGGCGCCCTTGCGTGAACGGCTCTCCGCTCGAAACCACCCGCCAGCCCCAGGCCATGCCCTCGGGGACGTTGGTGCCGCCATTCGGCTGCATCAGGTCGATCGCCGCCTTGATCGAGGTGAGCCCGTCGGCGACGCTGACATCGGTCAGCGGCGTGATCGGGTTGGTGGTGCAGCTGTAATTCGGCCCGTTCCGGGCAGCGCCGGCGCATCGATCGGCCGCGGCTGGAAATACTTGGCCATGTTGCGCAGCCGCGATTGGCCGCTGCTGCTCGATGGATCGTCGTTCCACCAGCTGTTGACGGCGCCATAGGTTGCCGGCGCGGCCTCGTCGGGATCCTGGGTGAGCTTCCAGTGATTGCCCGGTTCGTCGGGGGCGAACATGGGCACGAACATCGTTGCCGGATCGCCGACGCCGATGCCGGTGTTGGCCGAACCACCGGACGGCGTGGCGTCGTTGATGTTGTAGGGGTAGGGCCTGGCCTCGACGCAGCCTTGCCAACTGGCGAACGGACCATAGGAATCGATATAGTCATATTCGTCGTGGCTGCTTTTGCAGGTGTTGTTCGAATTGTATTGGTCGCACACGACCCGTTTGCTGTTGACGACCCGCTCGTGGTTGGTGACGACCTGCATGTCGCGGTAGAGCGAGAACCGGGTCAGCATCTGGCCTTCCCCGGTTCCCCAGCCGGTCCCGCGCTTGTACCAGATGCCGTTGGTTTGCTGGGCGTACTTGTTGGCGGCGTTCAGCGTCGACCAGTCGAAATTCTCGTTCGACACCGGCGACAACCCTTCGGTGTCCATCCACGACGCGTTGCCATTCCCGGGGCCGACATTGACCGAGGCGGCAAAAGGCACGAGGCCGAATTGCACCGGCTTGTCGACCTGCTTGATCATGATCGCCTGCTGGGCCAGCGTGTCGACCAGCTGCTTGGAAGCAGTCTTGAGAAGATCGATGCGCTTTTGCCCCGAGCCCGTGCCGAGCGTGGTCATCGATCCGGAATTGTCGAGCACCAGGGCAACTTCCAGCGTGTTCTTCAGCCGCACCTGCGAGCTGACGTTGAAGCTGAGCCTCTGGTTCGCATCGGTCGCCGATTTGCCGACGAATTGGGCGAAGGCGGGGTAGAAATAGGGTTTGTAGTTGAGCTGGGCGGTCATGGTGAGCAGGCCGCCGCCGCTGGTGTTGCTTGGCAAGATGACGTTGAGCGTGGCGCTGGCGGGATCGATATCGTTCAAATTGGCGTTGAAGAAGTCGAGCGCATAGGCTCTCAACTGGTCGTCGGTCGCACCTTCCGTCAGCCGGCGGGCCGTAGCGAAGTTGGCGGCGTCGAGCGCGTTCATCAACATCTGCTTTTCGCGGTTCATTTCCGTGAAGTCGACAGCGAGCGCCAGACCGCCCATCAGCGGCACCATCGCCACAACCGTCATAAGAGCATAGTTGCCGCGCCTGTCGCGGCGGAACTGACGCCAGATTTCATGCATGTCTTGAAGCGGCCCCCGCCGACGAATTCTCGGTCGGCGCGAGCTTCCCACAGA
>NZ_RZSJ01000231.1:0-8784 GCF_003998025.1 Mesorhizobium sp. M8A.F.Ca.ET.021.01.1.1 | reverse complement strand
CCGGCGACCCATTGCCGGAACCCGGCGTCGGCGAAGGCCGGCCCGGTGGGAATGAGCAAAGCGAGCGAGAGGCTTGCGGCCGTCATGACGCTGCTGAAACGTTTTGCGGCATTGCGAACGGACATCTTTTCCTCCTTCTTTGTCTCAGGAAAGACCATTCATCGCCGAACCGGGTTAGGAATTAGTTTACCATAGGCGTCGCCTGGAACGAAAAGACACCTCGATGCTTTAACCGGTGGAAGTTTCCCTCAGCCGCTCCAGTAATCTTCAATTCCGGCGTGAAAATGTCGCGAGACGGGATTGCGGAGCCGGCCAGCAAACGGATAATTGGAAGCATGAAGAGAGTTCGCAAGGCAGTTTTCCCGGTCGCCGGCCTCGGCACCCGGTTTCTCCCGGCCACCAAGGCCGTTCCCAAGGAAATGCTGACCGTCGTCGACAGGCCGGTCATCCAGTATGTCGTCGATGAGGCGCGCGAGGCGGGCATCGAGCATTTCATCTTCGTCACCGGCCGCAACAAGGCGGTCATCGAGGACCATTTCGATATCCAGTTCGAGCTCTATGACACGCTGGCACAGCGCGGCAAGGACGAGCAGCTTGCCCGCCTGCAGCGGCTGCAGCCGGCGCCGGGCCAGACCAGCTTCACCCGCCAGCAGGTGCCGATGGGTCTCGGCCATGCTGTCTGGTGCGCGCGCGAACTGGTCGGCGACGAGCCGTTCGCGCTGTTGTTGCCCGACATGATCATGCAGTCGGAGAAGAGCTGCACGAAGGCGATGGTCGAACTCTACGAGGAAACCGGCAACAACATCATCGCCGTGCAGGAATGCGACCCGGCGGAGGCTCACAAATACGGCATTGTCGGCCGCGGCGAAGACACCCATCACGGCTTCCGCATCACCGAGATGGTGGAAAAGCCGAAGACCGGCACAGCGCCCTCCAACCTCTACATCAACGGCCGCTACATCCTGCAGCCGGAGATCTTCAAAATTCTCGAAGGCCAGGAGAAGGGCGCCGGCAACGAAATCCAGCTCACCGACGCGATGCTGAAGCTGGAAAAGCAGCAAGCCTTCTACGGCTATCATTATCAGGGCCGCACCTTCGATTGCGGCTCGCCGGAAGGTTTTGTCGAGGCCAATGTCGCCTTCGCGCTGTGGCGCAACGACATGAACCAGAGCATGGCCGGCGTGATCCGCACGCTTCTCGACGAGATGAAGCCATCAGAACGGCGCGGAGCAGCGTTTTAAGCCCCATACTTTCGTCATCCTCGGCGAAGCAGGAGCCAGAGAGATGCTCCAGGCCTATCACCGCAGAGGCGACCCATAAGTCGCTGCATGGATCCTGGGGTCTGCGCCGGGTCGCTTCGCTCCTTGCTACGCCCCAGGATGACGAAGTGCATACGCGTTCAGCGCTGCACTTTCATGCCGAGGTAGATGCTGTTGGCGGTGTAGTCGCGGCCGGGCAGGTTGCTGGTCAGCTTTTCGGTTCTTACGCGGGTGGTGAGGCCGGCATAGCGGTTCAGCCACCAGGTCAGGCCGGCCTCGGCGCTCAAGATCCTGTCATGGCCGTCGATGCCGACATAGTCGCGCCAGTCCAGGCCCAGTGCCGCATTCGCGGTGAGATTGGATCGGATCACGCGTTCGCCCGTCAGGCGTCCGGAGTAGAGGATATCGCCGCTTTCGCCTGATGTGGTCGTGGTCTCGACAGTGGTCTTGCCAGTCAGGCCGATCGTGCTGCCGCGTTCGGGCGACCATTTTAGATCGGCATCGACGGTGGCACCCGAAATCGCTTCAAGGCTTTTGTCGTCGATCGCTTCCCTGAGCCAGCCGGCCGAGAATTCACCCGACAGCTTCTCGCCCATGTCGACTTGCAGGCCCGCGCGGGCGCCGAGGCGCGTCGAGGAGCGCTCGAAGCCTTCATCGTCGATGCGCTGGTCATAGGCCCGGCGGCCGACCTCGATTTCGGTGAAGGGCGTGAGCGCCGGGGAAATCTCGTAGCCGGTGCGCAAGGTTGCCGTGTAGAGCGTGTTGTCTTGATCCTTCTGCGACAGCGAGGTGCCGTCGGCGAGCTTGGCGTCACCGTAGAAGTCGTGTGAGACCGCCCCGGTCAACGTGTACTGCATCTTGCCGACGGCCTTCTCGACGCCGATGCTGCCATCGATCGTCTGCCGCAGCGGCTGGGTGCTGACGCCGGCAATGGCATCGGGCGAAGACGCCGATTCCGGCACGGCTTCGTAGCCGAGCTTGGCGATGGCGCGCAATTCCTTGTCGAGGTCGACATTGAGTTGGCCTTCGATGCGGCCCTGCGCATCGTGAACCGGGTAGCCCGACACGGTTTCGCGGAAATTGCCATAGCCGTCGATGGTCGCGGAGTTTTCGCGCCAGTCGGAAGCGGCGGTAAAGCGCAGCGCCGTCTCGGACAGCAGCGCCGACGTGCCGGCACTGCTCGAATCGCCGTTCGTCGTCGCCGTCAGCCCCTGTTCGATGGTCGGCCGGATGACGAAGGAGCCCCATTTGACACCGGTGGCGGCGAACGGATCGTCCTCGGGCTTCTTGTTCTGGCCTTCGATCGCAGCGGTGCGCTCGGCGCCGGCGTCGAGTTTCTGCCTGTCCACACTGTCGATGGTGAGTGCACGGCGGTTGGCCGCTTCCTGGTCCGCCGCGGTGTTGTCGGTATCGTCGGTCCTCGCCGTGGTGGTCGCCGTGGCGGTGGTGGTTGGATCCGTAGCCGCCGTGGTGCCCTTTTTCTTCTTGGACTTGTCGGCAGCCTTGTCCTTTGCCTTGTCGGCCGCGTTCTGCCTGGCGGCCGAAGTGCGGCGCGGCTTGGGCGGCGTCGGTGCGTCGGCGGAGATATCGTCACTGGCCTGGGGCGGGTCGAAGACGCTGGTGGTCGAGTTCGCGGCGTCGGTATCGTCAGGCACGGCACCGGCGCTGGCCGGCAGATAGGTGCGCGCCGACGCATCGTCCTGCGCGGCAGCATTGGCCGCCGCTTGCTGGGCAAGAACAAGGTTTCTTGCCTTGCGCTGCTGGTCGGACAGGATCGCCGATTCCGACACTTCTCCACGCAGTTCCGTTTCCTGGGCCTGGAGTGGCGCAGGACGCAGCAAGGCAAGGACGCTGGTCGCAAGCAGCAAGGCGCAGACCGCGTTGCCCCGTCGTCCTCTCGATTTTTCTGGCTGGACCCCGGACATCGCCACCACTGCTCGCGCGGCGCATGCGCGCCATACTTACCGAACCGTAAATGGGGATGGTTAACGGAGGGTTGAGGCCGCGCGCGTCCCCGGTTCAAACGCGATTTCCGCGGGCGACAATGCGGGTCCGCGTCGTGCCTTCCGTTTTGATCCTTGTCGTTGTCCCAAATTGCCGCACACATTCAGCCGTCATGCGGAAGGCCATTTCTGTTGGACAGGCGGGCGGCAAAGCGCTAAGCGCATCAGCCATGCATGCGAGACCTCTCGATAAGAAGCCCCTGGACAGGCAAGCGTCGATCGAATCGGCGCTGAGAACGGTGGCAACCGAGCAGGCCGGGATCGCGGCCCTTGCCGAGGCGCTCGAGAACGGACTGGCGGCACCCTTTGCCCATGCCGTCGACATGATCTCGAAGATCGAGGGCCGGCTCATCGTCACCGGTGTCGGCAAAAGCGGCCATATCGGTTCGAAGATCGCGGCGACGCTGGCCTCCACCGGCACGCCTGCCTTCTTCGTCCATCCCGCCGAGGCCAATCATGGTGATCTCGGCATGATCGCCAAGGACGATGCCATCATCGCGATCTCGTGGTCGGGCGAGAGCAAGGAGATGATGGGTATCGTCGCCTATTCCCGGCGGTTTTCCATTCCGCTCATCGCCGTCACCTCTGGAGAGACGTCGGCGCTGGCGCGCGCGGCCGACGTCGTGCTTTTGTTGCCACGCACCCCCGAGGCCTGCCCGCATGGCCTGGCGCCGACAACATCGACGCTGCTGCAGCTGGTCGTCGGCGACGCGCTGGCGATCGCGCTGCTCGAGGCGCGCGGCTTCACGCCGGACCATTTTCGCACCTTCCATCCCGGCGGCCAGCTTGGCGCCAACCTGACCATGGTCTCCGAGATCATGCGGGTCGGCGACCAGATGCCGCTGGCCGTCGTCGGCACCAAGATGCCGGAAGCGGTGATGACGTTGTCGCAGAAGAAGGTCGGCTGCGTCCTGATCGTCGACGCGAATGGCGAATTGGCCGGGATCATCACCGACGGCGATGTGGCGCGCAACCTGCACCGTAACCTGGCCGATGTCATCGTCGACGAGGTGATGACCCGCACACCCAAGACGGTCGACCCGCAGACGCTAGCAGGTACGGCCATCGCGCTGCTCAACGAGCACAATATCGGCGCACTGGTGGTGACCAGGAACAACATGCCGCTGGGCGTGGTGCATTTTCACGACCTGCTGCGCATCGGCGCAGCCTGAGGTGCGCTGATATTCAGGTGAGGTCGGCCTGCAAATGGCTGATCCCTGGGCTTCCCCGTTCTACTGCGTCGCAGTAGAACTGAGCTCGCGTACGAAAAGTACGCTCCGCTCCGGTTCTCGGCATCAGCCATTTTCGACTCGCCCTGACCTGAATCTCAGCACACCTGCGCGTCGGCGGCATTCAGGTAATGGCGAGCTGAAATTCAGACCTGCTCCACCGTCAATTCCAGATCGGTGTCGGCGGCGGCGGTGACGCGGACTTGGGTGCCGGCGGGCAGGTCCGGGCCGGAAACGCGCCACAGCGTGTCGCCGAGCTTGATGCGGCCACGGCCGTCGCGGATCGGTTCGGCAAGTGTCGCCATCCTGCCGATCATCTGCGCACCACGGCGGTTGAGTAGGGGCTGGTCGGTCGGCTGGTCGCGTCCGCCCATGAGTTTCTTGCCGACAAAGGCTGAAACCAGCGACAGCACGAGGAACAGCAGCACCTGGACCTGCCATGTCCAGATGGCGGCATCCCAGATCAGCAGCGACACCGCGCCGACGATCAGGGCGGCGATGCCGATCCAAAGCATGAAGAAACCCGGCGCGATGACCTCTACAACCAGCAGCACGAAGCCCAGAACCATCCAGTTCCACGGGCCGAGTTCAGAAACGATGCGGTCGATCATGAGCGTGGCCTATCTCAGTTTTCGGAGGGCCTGACGACAGGCGGACGCGCTGCCTGCCTTTGCGCACCGGTCGTGCCTTCGCTGCGGAAGACTTCCTTGGCGATCTCGCCGATACCGCCGAGCGTGCCGATCAGCGAGGAGGCTTCCAGGGGCATCAGCACGACCTTGCTGTTGGTGGCCGAACCGATCCTGGTCAAGGCCTCGGTGTATTTCTGGGCGACGAAGTAGTTCAGCGCTTGCACGTCGCCCTTGGAAATCGCTTCCGACACCACCTGGGTGGCGCGGGCTTCGGCTTCGGCGGAGCGTTCGCGCGCCTCGGCGTCGCGGAAGGCGGCTTCCTTGCGGCCTTCGGCTTCGAGGATCTGCGACTGTTTGAGGCCTTCGGCGGCCAGGATTTGCGCGCGCTTGTTGCGCTCGGCGGTCATCTGGCGGCCCATCGATTCGATCAGGTTCGCCGGCGGGTTGATGTCCTTGATCTCGACGCGGGTGATCTTGATGCCCCACGGATGCGCCGCTTCGTCGACGACGCGCAGCAGGCGCTCGTTGATGGCGTCGCGGTTGGACAACAGCTCATCGAGGTCCATCGAGCCCATTACAGTACGGATGTTGGTCATCGTCAGGTTGAGGATGGCGTTCTGCAGGCCGGCAACCTGATAGGCGGCCTGTGCCGCGTTGAGGATCTGGTAGAAAGCGATGCCGTCAACGCCGACGATGGCGTTGTCGCGGGTGATGATCTCCTGGCTCGGAACGTCGAGCACCTGTTCCATCATGTTCATCTTGGCGCCGATGCGGTCAACGAATGGTGTGATGAGGTTGAGGCCGGGGCTCAGTGTCTTGGTGTAACGACCAAAGCGTTCGACGGTATAGTTGTATCCCTGCGGAATTGTTTTGATGCCCTTGAACAGCACCAGCACGACAAGCGCGACCAGAACAACGACCGCAATATCGAAACCACTGAAATCCATTTGGTTCTCCCTCAGAGGCAGGCCGCGCGAGCCATTCCCACGCAGCCGACTTCACCAAAGACTTAAGTGTGTTTCAGCAACGTTACAATTAGGTGATGAGGGATTGTTTGCGAGTATGCACTCAGTGGTTGAAGGCAAACAGGCTTGCATCCGTGTCTTCAAGCCCGCGGATCGAGGCCGGAACGATCTCGGCAGCGATGCGCGAGAAGGTGATGCCGTTGCCGCCATAACCCATCACGGCATGGATGCGCGGATGCCTGGGAATGGCGCCGATGCAAGGGAGGCCAGTGGTCGTCGTGCCGAAGGAGCCGGTCCAGGCAAATTCGGGCCTGGTGTCGAGATGCGGCAACAGCCTGCCAAGCTTTTCGGCAATCCGTTCGCTCTTGTCGGGGATGAGTTCGTCTCGCTGTGTCTCGTCGACGAAATCCTCGTCCTCACCGCCGCATACGACCCGGCCGTCGGTGGTCGCCCTGACATAGAGGTAGGGATCCGACGCCTCCCAGATGAACGTCGCACACGGCCAGAGCTTTCGTGGCTGTGGGCGCGTCGCGATCGCCCAGGTCGAGATGATCTGGTGGGCCGCCGCCGGCACGATGTCGACCAGTTCGTAACCGGTGGCCAGGACGACATGCCGCGCCGTAATGGTGGGGCCGTCCCTGGTTGCCACGACCACCTCGTCGGCACTGTCCTTGATCGCCGTCGCTTCGACGGGCGTGTAGAGACGAGCCTTGCGCCCGAGCGCCTTGAGCAGCAGTCCTGCCGTCAACTTGCGCGGGTCGAGCGCGATGTTGCCATGGCTGAGAATGGCGCCATCGCGGTCGATGCCGAACGCCTCGGCGAGCGGCCGAGGGGTCAGATAGGTCGCGGCGATGCCAGCTTGCCGGCGCGCTTCGGCTTCCTCACGCAATTCCGGGGGGCCGAGCACAGTGCCGGCCAGATAGAGCGATTGGGTTCGGCTCAGGCCGCAGGTGATGCCGAGTTCGGTGACGCGGGCGGCGAGATTGGAAACGGCCAGCCGCGAGCGTCGCCAGGCCTGCCGTGCCTCGGCCTTGCCAATCATTCTCGACAGAATTGAAAGCGGCTGGTCGATTTCGAACTGCACCAGCGCCGTGGTTGCCGCCGTCGAGCCTTTCAGCGGTCCGCGGCGGTCGATGCACGCCACGGAGTGACCGTCCGCTGTCAGCGCCTCGGCCATCATGGCGCCGCTGATCCCCATGCCGATGATCAGCACATCGGTCTTGACGTCCCGGGTCAGACTGTCGGTCGGCACCGCGGGCGCGCGATAGGCCGACCAGACAGGCCGGCCGGTTCTGAGGTCGAGTTTGCGCGGCATCCACGTCTCCGGAAGGTGCGCGTCAACGCCCCGGAGTGGCGGTGGTTCCGGCGTCAGACCCAGCCAGACAGCTCGCGCCGTACCATCGCTTCGATCACCGCCATGCCTTCCGGACTGTCGTTGAGGCAAGGAATATGGGCGAATTTTTCGCCACCGGCATGATGGAAGGTCTCGGCAGCTTCGCGGCCGATCTCGTCCAGCGTCTCGATGCAATCGACGGAAAAGCCGGGATTGACGATGGCGATCGACTTGACGCCGTCCTTGGCGAGTTTCTCCACCGTCTTGTCGGTATAGGGCTGCAGCCATTCCTGCGCGCCAAAACGCGACTGGAAGGTGGTGATCAGCTTGTTCTCGTCCCAGCCGAGCTTTTCGCGCAGCAGCCGCGTCGTTTCCAGGCAATGCGCCTGGTAGGGATCGCCCTTGTCGGAATAGGGTTTCGGGATGCCGTGATAGGAGGTGATGACCACCTCCGGCTCGAGATCGAGGCTCGCCAGGTGTCGTTCGATCGAACTGGCCAGCGCCTCGATATAGACGGGCTCATCATAATAGGGCGGCACACTGCGGACGGCAGGTGCCGCGCGCATCTTCATCAGCGCCCGGAACAACTGGTCATTGGCGGTGGCCGTCGTCGTCGCCGAATATTGCGGATAGAGCGGGAATGAAAGGATGCGGTCGCAGCCTTGCGCGACCAGCCTTTCGACGACGCTTGATGTGGAAGGGTTGCCGTAGCGCATGGCCCAGTCGACGACCACGCCTGGCAGGCCGCGCAATGCCTCGGTCAACTTTTCGGATTGCGCGCGCGTGTAGGTGCGCAGCGGCGACTCGTTCCTCTCCCGGTTCCAGATCCTGGCGTAGTTGGCGCCCGACTTCTTCGGTCGCGTGGTCAGCACCAACCCGTAGAGGATCGGATACCAGATCGCTCTGTTGAGCTCGATGACACGCGGGTCGGACAGGAATTCCCGCAGATAGCGCCACATCGGCTTGAATTCTGTGCCGTCGGGCGTGCCGAGATTGACCAGCATGACGCCGACCTTGCCGGCCTTGGCCGGCGCGTGCCCCGTCGTCAGGCCGACCGGCTTGACCGTCTTGGGGTCGACAATATTGGTAGGCGTCATAAGGGTTCTCCGGACACGGCGTGAAACTAGCGATGGCGCGCTGGTTTTCAATGCTGCGTCTGGCCGCACCATACCGCCTTTACGGCCCGAAACGCGAACACCCACCAGGTTTCCCCGGCGGGTGTCCGCGCCGAAAGCGAAATGACCTTACTTCGCCGGGATGGTCAGGGTTGCGCCCGGCACAAGCCGACGCGACCAAGTGGAAACTCATCTATGAGGCGAACAAGGATCAAAGGCCGCATCGGCTTGTGCCGGGCGCAACCCTGACC
>NZ_RZSJ01000230.1:0-8791 GCF_003998025.1 Mesorhizobium sp. M8A.F.Ca.ET.021.01.1.1 | reverse complement strand
CGCCTTCCTTGACATTGGCCTTGGTCGCCTCGAGGCAAAGCTCGCCGACCTTCTGGAAGTCGGCGTCGGTCGGCTGGCCTTTGCCAACCCCGGGGATCTGCAGGATTTTCGAGCGCAGTTCGCTTGCGGCGGAAGCCGGGCGCGTCAGGGCGCCAAGCCCGGCGCCGGATGCGGCCGCGATCGCGGCCATCGAGGCCGCGCCCTTCAATATGTCGCGCCTTGTAGCGCCGGCACGGACCAGTTTGTCGTAAAGACCTACTCGCATGGACTATTCCTCCCAGAACGTTAGTCGTGAATCGAAGTGCCAATCGTGCCGGGCGCTGGCCGTGTTCAGAAGCGAAACCAGGACCCCAACCTGCGTCGCCTCGCGTTCCGTTTTTTCGGATAGAGTACCGGCGTTCGGATTGGCGCTCGTCACTATTCTCACAACCAAACGCCGTGTCAACGAGGACGGGTTTTTATCTATAAGGGACCGACTTGCCCTGACCGGTCGCGTTGGTTAGCTTCTGCGCCTACGGCCAGTTGGAGCCGATGGGGGAACGATGGCTCAAGTCGCGATCAGCAATGTGGCCAAGGCGTTTGGAACCGTCAAGGTTCTGCACGAAGTCAGCGTCGACATTGCCGATGGCCAGTTCGTCGTGCTTGTCGGGCCGTCCGGTTGCGGCAAGTCCACGCTGCTCAGGATGGTGGCGGGGCTCGAGACCGTCTCCGGCGGCACGATCGCCATCGGCGATCGCGCCGTCAATCACCTGCCGCCCGCAAAGCGCGACATCGCCATGGTGTTCCAGAACTATGCGCTCTATCCGCATAAGACGGTCGAGCAGAACATGGCCTTCGCTCTCAAGCTGCGGAAAACCGACCCGGCTGTGGTGGCCGAGCGGGTCAAGCGCGCCGCCGACATCCTCGACCTGAGCCCCTATCTGAAGCGCTATCCGCGCCAGCTTTCCGGCGGCCAGCGTCAGCGCGTCGCCATGGGGCGGGCCATCGTGCGCAATCCGCAGGTATTCCTGTTCGACGAGCCGCTTTCGAACCTCGACGCAAAGCTGCGCGTGCAGATGCGCACCGAGATCAAGGAACTGCACCAGCGGCTGAAGACCACCACCATCTATGTCACGCACGACCAGATCGAAGCCATGACGATGGCCGACAAGATCGTCGTCATGCGCGACGGCCGCATCGAACAGGTCGGCGCGCCGCTGGAGCTTTTTGACCGGCCGGCGAACCTTTTCGTTGCCGGTTTCATCGGCTCGCCGTCGATGAATCTGCTCAAGGGTACCGGGCGCAAGGGCGGCGTCGACATCGCCGGGACGCTGTTCCCGGTCGCTCCGAACAACCCCGTCGAGGAGGGGCGCGCCGTCGTCTATGGCGTGCGCCCCGAGCATCTCGAGATCCATCCCGATGGCGTGCCGGCGAAGATTTCCGTGGTCGAGCCGACCGGCTCGGAAACCCTGGTCTTCCTGCGTTTTGGTGACGGCGAGATGGTGGCGCTGTTTCGCGAACGCCATGACTTCAAGCCCGGCGATACGCTGAAACTTCGGCCAAGGCTCGACCATATCCATCTGTTCGACGCCGAGACCGGCAAGCGTCTCTGATCGCAACGCACTTCACGAGGACCATCATGCTCAAAGGGATCGATCCGTTGCTCAATGCCGACGTGCTCCAGGCATTGCGGGCGATGGGACATGGCGACGACCTGATCATCGCCGACACCAACTTCCCGTCCGATTCGGTCGCGCGCCGGACGGCGCTCGGTCGGGTGCTGCGCATCGATGCCTCGGCGGCACAGGTGGTGAAGGCGGTGCTGTCGCTTTACCCGTTGGACACGTTTGTCGACGACTCGGCCGCCCGCATGGAGATCGTCGGCAAGCCGGACGAGATCCCAGCGGTGCAAAAGGAAGTGCAGAAGGAGATCGATGCCGCCGAGGGCAAGTCCTGGCCGATGGTGCCGGTCGAGCGTTACGCCTTCTACGAGCGCGCCAAGCAGGCTTATTGCGTCATCCAGACCGGCGAACGCCGATTCTATGGCTGCTTTGCCTTCCGCAAGGGCGTCGTGCCGCCGGATGCGGAGTAGCGGCATGGCCTCGGGCAAACCGATCGTCATCCTCGGTGTCTTCGTCGCCGATACGGCCTACAGGGCGCAGCGCCAGCCGCGCATGGGCGAAACGATCCTCGGCAACTCCTTCAAGCTGGGACCAGGCGGCAAGGGGTCGAACCAGGCGGTGGCGGCCGGCAGGTTGGGGGCCGACGTCACGTTCCTGACCCGGCTCGGGGTCGATGCCTTCGCCGACATGGCCAAGCGGACCTGGAAGGATGCCGGCGTGAAGAGCGCCGCCATCGATACGCCGGACAGCTATACCGGTGCCGCCTACATCTTCGTCGAGGAGGGAAGCGGCAACAACGCCATCATCGTCAGTCCCGGCGCCGCCATGCTGATCACGCCGGACGATATCGAAGCCAATGCCGAGCTGATCCGTGGTGCCGGTGTTTTCGTCACGCAGCTCGAACAGCCGATCGACGCCGCGCTGCGGGCGCTGGAGATCGCGCGCGGGGCAGGGGTGACGACCATTCTCAATCCGGCACCGGCGGCAAAGCTTCCCGACCGCGTCTACACGCTCTGCGACTATCTAACACCGAACGAGACCGAAACCGAGGAATTGACCGGGCTGAAAGTCTCCTCGGTCGATGAAGCGCGCGCCGCCGCCGGCAAGCTGCTGGAAAAGGGCGTTGGCACAGTCATCGTCACGCTCGGCGACAAGGGGGCGCTCCTGCACACGAAGGATCGCTCCGAGCATGTTTCCGCCATCAGCGCGGGGCCTGTGGTTGAGACGACGGGAGCTGGCGATGCGTTCAATGGCGGCCTTGCCGCGGCACTTTCGCGCGGCGTGGAGCCTCTGGAGGCGGTACGCTTCGCCTGCGCCGTTGCCGGCATTTCCGTGACCCGTCCAGGCACCGCACCGTCTATGCCGACAGTGCAGGAGGTCGAGGCGCTGCTGGCCAAGAGCTGAGGCAATTGCACGGGGCTCGCAGGCCACCCCGGAGGCCGGACTGTTCGGCCTCCGATGTCTCGCGTTCGATGGGCGTTGAGAAGCTACTGCTTGATATAGCAACGCTTCCCGGCATCGGGAGCGGGATCGCCGAAGGATTCATTGTCGCATTCGACGCCATCCCGGAACACGTCCTGCGTGAACCGGCCGCGCGCGCCATACCTGACCACCTTGCGGCCATAGAAATCGCAGAATTCGCCTTCGTCGGCACAGGCCACCCATCTCTCGCGGCGAGGCTCATCGTAACCGCCATCGGCTTCGCCACGACCGCGTAACACGATATAGCACGTCTTTTCGTGGCCGGGCGCAGGGTCGCCAAAAACGCGAGTTGAGCAGGGGACCGCGTCACGGTCGATAAAGCGCGATGTAGTGCGGCCCCCGTCGCCAAAAACCACTTCAGCCGGAAATGGCAGTCGGCAAATGCCGCCCTCCCTTGCGCATCGCTGAAGCCGAGCAGCCGAAGCAGTGGCGGGAAAGATGGTGGAAGCAACCATTGTAAGGCCAGCAAGGCTTATGGCCGTGAACACCGTGCTCATCGAGGTGGTTGAGGCGATAGACACTGTAAGTCCTCCCGGGTCGTTCAGGCTGTATGGTTATGGTAGCCGGATTATCTCAGGCCAGGATATTTCAGAGGTGAATCAAGCGTTTTTTTAGGCGGAAGCGCAAGCCCCAAGCGGTTTGCCTGGCGCAAACATCAGGCCAAGGGAGATATCTGTCAACGCAGGAGCCGAAACAGGCCGGCAGCCGACGTTCCGAGCTGACAGGAGGCAAATCTCATCCGGCACCACGATCATGGCCGCAAGCCCATGCATGGCAGATCGAACCCAGATTTGAAAGGTTCTGGATCACATCCGCATACATGCATCTTTGACAGACAACGTCGACATTTCTACTAAGCCAAGGGTTTGTGTCCCTTGAGAGAAATGGCGCGAGTGACGGGGCTCGAACCCGCGACCTCCGGCGTGACAGGCCGGCACTCTAACCAACTGAGCTACACCCGCGCATTGACGAGCACGTGTCAGCCGTGTTCGTCGTTGGGGCGCTGGATAAGGGGTTCGCTACCGGGTGTCAAGCGCACCAAACCATCATAACGCCAAACAGGAGAAGGTTTTTTGACAGCCGGCATTTTGTTCGCAAATCCGGCCTGCGAACAGGGCGCCTCGCGCTCATTTGGCCTTGCGAAGCAAGTCCCGACCGCTTAAAGGTCCGGCCCGGAGCGGGCGATTAGCTCAGTTGGTAGAGCGCTTCGTTTACACCGAAGATGTCGGCGGTTCGAGCCCGTCATCGCCCACCATATCTTTCCCCCAGTTGATGTTTTCCGGTTGCGGGCGCCACGAAATCGCCACGTCGACAACGGGCAATAGCTCACCTGTTGTCCTTCGTGCGGGCGGTGCATTGCTTTTTCACGGGTGAGCGGCATTTTCGCAGGAAGTTTTTTGGGCCTCGGGCGTTTATCTCAATAGAGATAGCCATTGCCGTGGAGCTACAGCTCCCGCCGGGGGCAACTGGGCCTCTCGGCTCGCGACCGCGGGTTTGTGGCTGCAGGTCAAGGGAAAATGCCCGTTCAAGCTTTCATTAACCGAATTGCCACGGCCGTCCCTGATCACGGCGTTCACGAATTCTTCCTTCAATTTGCGGGCTCCCAGCTGGCAGATCCCCGCCGCCGTGCAATTTTCAATCGCATGGCCGACAAGGGCGGCATCGAACATCGCTATTCCTGCTTCGCACCCGCTGGTGATCCTGAGGGGCTGAGCGTCGACCTGGCGGGTGTTTTCAAGCGCGGAGCGTTTCCGGGTACGGCCAAACGCATGGAAATGTATTCCACTGCCGCGCCCGCGCTGGCCGAGCGAGCATTGGAGCGACTCCTGGTGGGCGAAGACAGGAAAGGTGTCACCCATCTGATTGTCACCACCTGTACGGGCTTCTCCGCCCCCGGCATCGATCTGGAAATAATCGCCCGATGCAATCTGCCCACCACCGTGGAGCGCACGATCATCGGCTTCATGGGATGTTATGCGGCAATCAATGCGCTCAAACTGGCGCGGCACATCGTTCTGTCGGAACCTGCGGCCCATGTTGTGATCGTCTGCATCGAACTCTGTACGCTCCATCTCAAGGAGACGGCCGACCTCGAAAAACTGCTATCTTTCTCCCTCTGGGGCGATGGCTGCGCGGCCGCGTCGGTGACCTCCCGCCCGTTCGGCATCGGCCTGGACAGTTTTCACGCGATCGTGGACGCCGACGCCCGCGACTTGATGAGCTGGAGCTTGCACGACGACGGTTTCGACATGGTTCTGTCGGGGCAAATTCCTGCTGCAATCCAGAATGCGCTTGGCAAAGGGATCGGCGCCATCTTGGGAAACAGGATCGCCGCCAACATCGACCTTTGGGCTGTTCACCCGGGTGGGCGTTCCATTCTCGACGCCGTGGAGCGCGCGCTGGATCTTCCTCCCGATGCGCTGTTGCCGTCGCGCGATGTGCTTCGCGAAAACGGAAACATGTCTTCCGCCACAGTCATGTTCGTGCTGGAGCGGATGCTTCGCGGGTTCACGGATGATGACGTGGGCTGTGCAATGGCATTTGGCCCCGGCCTCACGGCCGAGACGATGATGTTCCACACGGCCGGCCGTGCCTGACATGGCCACCGGTCTCGACAGCCGTCTTATCCAGCCGGAACTGCTCGATCATTTGCCTCCCGACGATCCCAGGGCGATTGGCTCCCGACGTGATCTGATTTGGATAAATTCGCTGATGTTTCAACATGCGATCATGTCCAACCTCCTGAAGGCCAGCGTGCGCGAGGGTTCGATCAGAATCTTGGAAGTCGGGTCCGGCGACGGTGCATTCATGCTCTCGGTTGCAAGGCGCCTCGCCACGAAGTGGATCGACGTGGAGCTGGTCATGCTCGACCAGGTTGACCTCGTCACCGACCGGCGGCGCGCCGATTTCGCGGCTCTGGGCTGGCGGGTTGAAACCGTTACCGACAATATCTTCGACTGGATCGCAAAACCCGGGGGTGCCGCCTACGACGTTGTCTCGGCCAATCTGTTCCTGCACCATTTTTCCGACACCGCCTTAAAGATCCTGTTCGAAGCCCTATGCCGTCTGGCGCCGGTATTCCTCGCCGCCGAGCCGAGCCGAAACATTGTCGCTTTAAAAGCATGCCCGCTCCTGCGCCTTGTCGGTGCAAACCAGGTCACCATGCACGATGCGGCGGCAAGCGTCCGCGCAGGTTTCGCTGGCAAGGAACTTTCCGGTTTGTGGCCTCTCGGTTCCGCGCAGCAGTGTGAAGAGCGCAGAATTGGCCCGTTTACCCACGCCTTCCGCGTTTTCCCCAAGGAAGGACTTGCGCGATGTACGATGCCATCGTCATAGGTGCCGGCCCAAGCGGCTCGTCGGCAGCATTGGCCTTGCGCGGCCAAGGTCGTTCTGTGGCCATCATCGAAGCAAGCGAGTTTCCACGCCGCAAGGTCTGCGGCGAATTCATGTCGGCGGTCAATCTGGAGCTGTTGGACCGTCTGGAGGCGGGCGTGGCGGTTCGTGCCAAGGCAGGGCCGGAAGTCAAGCGGGTTGGCTTGTTCGCGTCGGGCCCTGGCATCATAGCGGGCATGCCGCGCGCCGCGGGAAATGCTTTCGGGCGGGCGCTTGGACGGGACGTTCTGGATGGCATCCTCTTGGACACGGCGCGCAATGCCGGAGCCGACGTTTTTCAGCCGTGGCGCGCGGTGGAGATCGCCAGCAATGGCGATCGTGCCATCGTCCGGATCGCCAACAGGGAGGGTCAGACAAGTCTTAGCGGGCAGGTGGTGATTGCGGCGCATGGCTCCTGGGGGCAGGGCAGGTTGCCAACCAATCTCCCGAAGAGCAGCGCGGCATCCGATCTGTTTGGCTTCAAGGCCCATTTCAGGGGAGCGTCGCTCGCTCGAGACCTCATGCCGCTCCTGGTGTTTCCGGGCGGCTATGGTGGCATGGTGTGGGCGGATCAGGACAGGATATCGCTGTCGTGCTGCATACGCCGCGACGTGTTGACCAGGCTGCGCAAAGAGGGCGGTGCGATGTCCGCGGCCCAAGCCGTTCACGCGCACATACTGGCATCGTGTCCGGCCACGGTTTCCACGATCGGCGACGCCAGCCTCGAAGGTGAATGGCTTGCCGCCGGTCCCATACGTCCGGGGATGCGCCCACGATTTGCCGACGACATATTTCGGGTCGGCAACATCGCCGGCGAGTCTCATCCCATCATCGCTGAAGGCATCTCCATGGCCCTGCAGTCCAGCTGGCTTCTCGCTGGCGAATTGGCAAGGTTCGAACAATGGGACCGGACGGCGCGCATCGCCGTCGGCAAACGCTATTCAAGAGCGTGGAGCCGGCAATTTGCCACTCGCATTCATGCCGCCGCACTGTTGGCGCGCATTGCCGTCCTCCCCAACTCTAATACGGCGATGAAGGCCTTCGTGGGTTGGTTCCCGAATAGCCTGACCTTAGGCGCGAGATTGTCCGGCAAGACAAAAGCCTTGCCTGCCCTCAGCTATCCGTAAGGGCATGAAGCCGGCCGGACACTTGGAATTCGCTGAAGCGCTGGAGCCCGATCGCAACTCAACAGGCAAACGCTTCTTGGCGTATGGCTGCCCGCTCACGGCGGCACCATCCGGAAATCCTTGCCCTCGGGCAGCAATTGCCCGCCGTCGACGACAATGGTGGTGCCGGTGATGTAGCTGGCGTCGTCCGAGGCCAGGAACAGGAAGGCGTTGGCCACGTCGCGCGGGCTGCCGAGCCGGCCGAGCGGGATCGAATCCTCCATGTTCTTGATATAGGCGGCGCCGCGATGCTGTTGGATGGCTTCGGTGCGGATATTGCCGGGTTCGACGCCGTTGACGGTGATGCCGTAGCCGGAGAATTCAAGCGCCGCCGCGCGAATGAAGCCGTTAATGCCTGCTTTCGTCGCCGAATAATGGCCGTGGCCAGGGCTGGTGACGTGGGGGCCGGTGATCGATGAGGTGTAGAGCATGCGGCCAGAGCGCTGCGCCTTCATCGGCACGAGGGCGGCGCGGCTGGCATTGAAAGTGCCGCGCAGGTTGACGGCCATGACGCGGTCCCAGTCGTCGGCGCTGGTGTTTTCGATCAACTGCCAGGGATAGATGCCGGCATTCTGCACGATGATGTCGAGGCGGCCGTGCTGTTTCAGCGAAAGTGCCACCGCGGCCTCGGCGTCGCTCATTTGCGAGATGTCGGTGCGGATGAAGGGGACGCCCAGTTCATCCGCACTTGCTTGCCCCGCCTCCGCCTCGCTGTCGGCCAGCACGAGCCGTGCGCCTTCTTCCGCAAAGCGCAGCGCGATGCCCTTGCCGATGCCGCGCGCGGCGCCGATGATCAGCGCTACCTTGTCTTTCAGTCGTCCTGTCATGCCAATCCTCGCCTCACGCCCTCTCACGCCAGTCTTTGGCGAATGGTTTGCTTGAATGCGTCGAGCAGCACCGCGGCCAGAACCAGCAGGCCGTGGATGACCTGGGTGAAATTGGCGGGCAGGCCCATCAGGTTGATCGCCGTGTTGATGGCCGAGAGCAGGAGCACGCCGGCATAGACGCCCGGCAAGGTGCCGACGCCGCCCTTCAGGCTGACGCCGCCGATAACCACGGCTGCAAAGGCATTGAACAGCAGGCCGACGCCAAGATTGGCGGTGGCGCCGGAGGTGCGGATCGCCAGCAGCCAGCCGGCGAGCCCTGCGATGGCGCCGGCGAGCACGAAGG